>JAHEER010000028.1 GCA_024640625.1 Desulfobulbaceae bacterium | reverse complement strand
AGAGGATTATGGAATGCCCGGGTTACATTGCTGCTGATGTTGCCGAAAATTGCCGTGCAGGTCTCAACAGGACTTATATCGTCCTTGCCGCCTGACATGACAGCAGTCGGGCATGTTATTCGAGAGAAATCCTTATTTTTTATGCACTCAGCTTCAAGTCCATACTTGAAAAACGAGAACAGGTCCCGGTAGAGCCCGCCCGCGATGTCCGAGACAACGTCCTTGTCCATCCAGCTCTTGAAGACATAATCCCGCTCACAGTCAAACCCGTCGTCAGCCATCTGGTAAAAGAGTTTGACATGCCTGCGAGCGATGAATCCATGCTCAGGCCTGCCGATAAAATAGTCGGGCTCATCCATCAAGCGCCACCCTTTGGCCATTAAGCTCGCCGACATCCTGTTGCCTGATGCCTTGAGGTACTCATCAACTTCTTCTATCGAAATACTGTCGGCAAATTGCTTGATCCTGTTATCCCCTTGCCTGGGATCGAAAGGGGCCCCAGCCAGGACAAACGTATTGGCATCATCAGGATTGTCAGCCAGGTTCCAGGCGTTGAAATAGCCCATCTGGCAGAGACCGACTATGTGAGGCGATCTGCCTGTTGTCCTGATGGTATGTTGGTTCGCCTCATGCACGCTTTTTAGGTACTCTGGTGTTGCCTGGTCAAGATTCTCTTCCTGAGGATTTTTAGCGGCGAATATGTTAACGGGACCGAAACCATTATCGAGAAATTCTCTTGCCAGGCTTGACCTTTGATATGGATTGAACCTTGAATTATAGTCAGCCAGCGCAGCGCTCCTACCGGTATATGCTACAAAGATGGTAACGGGATTATCCAGTGTCCCATTTTCAACATCACAGGTGAGCAGTGTGGCCCGCTCATCTTCCCACTCTATATGATGCGGCACACTCGGCCTCATGGGCTCGATATGCCGGGTTGCATGGTGTAAATAGTCAAGCTGCCGTTTCGGATTCACCATATTAATAGCATTGACAAATAGCGGGTTTCCAATCCCCAGAAACAATTGCGGTGCCGCGATGGTATACTTTGTCATATCAAGGACAAAGTTTGCCGCTTCCAGGGGATATGCCCCCAAGAACCTGGTCACGTTTGCAGCTGCATTGATCATGGGATGTACTAAATTCTCTTCCAGGCCAACCATGGTTTCCAATGTCTTACATCCTATCGAACCCACAGTACCCTTCATGCTGCTCCCTCCTCGTAATTGATTGATGGTGATATAAAAAATCTTCTTGAGTGGACGTAAAGGTGGTATGGGCAGGAGGGTTTCAATAGCCGAGAGCTCCTTGGCAGACGTACCTTTATGATTGCAGTGCAGAAATGATAGTGGTTCCATCGATGGTCTTGCACATATCCTTTTAATCGTAATATAATTAAATGGTTATGGAAAGATAAATTTATCTATATCTGGTCCTGTAGAAATCGGTTGGCAGATGAAAGCTTGAAAGATACTAAAAAGTATGGCCCTTTTTATTAAGCAGCGCTATGAAGGTCTCAAATAAGCTCGGAATATGGAAGGGAACGATGGACCGCAGATTGGTTGCCAACCTTATGATTTGACTCAACAAAACCGCTGTCGATACAACTTCACCAACATGGCGGTGGTTGGCAAGCTCTCAATTGTATTCACATAGGCCAGGAACAGGTTTTTCCTGAATCTATATCGAGACCAATGAATTCCCCGCCTCAGAAGTTTTAGCTGGGGCAGTAGTAGCTGAAGTAAAATTGCCTGTACACATCTAAATTCCATTTCAGAATTATTCTATTCACTTCCGAAATTTCGGATAAGCAGGAAGAGCTTGTGTTGTAGGCTCGGGTATTTTGCAGTGTAATAGGATAGGACTTGTTACACTAAAGTTCAGACTATTGAGCGCTTCGTTATACGGTAAAGCACAACAACTTGGGTTAGTGGCCAATGCCGCGTTTATATCTCGCAGAATATCACCGGGCTTTAGCAGGCAAGCATATCTGTATTGCCTGTCGAGAAGGCATATTGCGTGACAACCTTCAACACATCGTGGCAGACCTCAAGTTTCTTGTTCGTCACGGGATTCAAACGACGCTCTATCACAATATGGCCAACCGTTTTGCCAATCAAAAGCATTTTCGATTACTGGCCAACCGTCTGCCTGAAACTACAATAATACGAGTTACCCCAGAGGTGGATTTATATAGGCACGTGCTTGACAGAGAGCAGTCAGTCTTCAAACTGATTTTTCTGGAAAGAAAATATCTTTGTGATCAGAAAGGACACCGCATCAATACACTTACGACCCGGGATACTATTCAAAAAACTAGCGAGATTGTTGCCAATATAAACTTGGTGGGGGCTCTGAACCAAATAAGCAACCGCATAAGCGAAGGAGCGTACGATCGAGTCCATATACTTCCGGCACGTAAAAACACTATTAAACATGAGTTGTTTACGGTTGAAGGTACCGGAACTCTAATCGCTAACAATTTCGAGGAGAAATATCTTAAAGCTGAGACCGATCAAGATGTGGAAATGATAGCTGGAATCCTTGATTTGTATAAAAAGAAGGGATTCCTTAAACCACGGGATAAGCACTATTTGTATGATTACAGAGATCGTTTCCGCCTTACAATGATAGACGGAATTGCTGTTGGCTGTTTGGAAGGGATAGAGATTGATTCCCGTACAATCGAGCTAGGAGCTTTGGCAATTTCTACTCGATTTCGCAATCAGCGGGTAGGGGCGTATACGGTGAACGCCTTTGAAGACGAGGCGAGACAGAAGGGCTTCAAACGCATTATTTCTCTCACCAACAACCCCCGGCTGCATGCACTTTATAATCAACTAGGTTTCAAGCAAGGCGATCTGCCAGGGTATTCTGCAAGACGAGCATCCTCGCCAGATGTTGCTCTATTTTATAAAGATATCGAGTGATGGATTAGTGCAGGGGTGTTTCTCTCTGCGAGAGCAGAAAACCGGACCATTCAAACAGGCCTACTATCAGATACGGCTCTAGAGGGTCAGAAAATATAATAACAGTTCTTCATCATATACTATGGAGATGAGCAATATCACTTAATGGTTCGAGGAAAATTTTCGCGTAGCTCTGGTCGCACAGTCTTCTCAATGAAACGAAATAGAATGGAATTAAGTGTGAGTGGTTTCGCCCTTGATTCAGTTTAAGAGAATTTCTGCGTCAAACTGAGTGCTTCTTCTTCTCTGCCTAAGTTAATGAGGGTATTGGCCAGAGTTTTTGCCAGCACACGGTCTTGAGGGAAGACCTTCATGCCTTCTTTAAGTATCGTTTCGGCTTTCTGATGATCTTTCTCGTCTTGCGCCAGCAACCCCAAACCCCAATATGCTTGTGCGTCAGGGGCATATTCGAGGGCTTTAAAGTAGAGTTCCCTGGCCAAATCCTGAGCTACAGCTTGTTCTAAAACATGGGGATAGTCTCCGCGGTCTATGGTCAGGGCCAGACGGGAGAGAAAACTGGCGTGAAAGGGAAAAAGCTCCTTGTCCTCGACCAGCTCAAGCGAGCGAATAAAGGTTGGAATACTTCCCTGCAGTGCCTCTTTAATTTCTTTGCCGAACTGGCTCACCACCTCTGCGGAAAGGTTGGTGTCTACTTCGAAAAAAGGCAGGTCCTCCTCGCGATGAAGCCAGATGTCGTCCGTTGCGCCTGTCTCTGATTTATAAAGTTCGAAAAGGTACGTGCCAGGAAACAAGGCCAGGACATGGAAAAGGGTAACCAAGGGTTGTATGTCGTTGAGCAAGCGGATGGTATCTTGCACAGTATCGGGGCTTTCCCCTGGACATCCATAAATAATATAGGCCCGGGCCAAAATACCGTAGCTGACGGTCAAGGCAAAAGCGCGGCGAATCTGATCCTCGTTGAATTTTTTATTGAGTGCGTTGCGGATTTTCTCTGAGCCGCTTTCCACCCCGAAGCTGATCTGAATACAGCCGGCCATGCGCATGGCTTTAAGCATCTCTTCATCAATTCGATCCACGCGCGATATGGCTGCCCAGGTGATATCCAGTTTCTTCTCTGTAATCAGGCTGCAGATTTCCAGAACCAGGTTCTTCCTCAAGGTGAACATATCATCGCTGAAGTGAAAAAAACGTTGTCCCCGCTGGCGCAGGATTTCAAGCTGTCGGACGAAATAGCCGGCCGAATGAAAGCGTACTTTGGGGCCCCAGAACCATGGTGATCCACAAAAGGTGCATTTACCCGGACAGCCGCGGCTGAGCGCCAGATGGTGAAAGGTATAATGGGCGGCCGGCAGAGGCAGCGCGTCGAGATCCTCGATGCGCTCGGCCTCTGGGTTTCTCTGAATGAGATCGCCTGATCTGAAGGTCAGGCCAGGTAAATCGCTGTAAGATCTCTGCGCTTCCATTCGTCGGACCAGCGCCGGAAAGGTTATTTCAGCCTCTCCCCTGACAATGATGTCGATCCAGTGAAAGTATCGCAGCAAATGGTCATCCAGAAACGTTGCACCGATACCGCCAAAAACAATTGGCACGTCTGGAAAATGCTCTTTGAAAATTCTCGCCAGTTGAATTCCGCCCCAGCGATTGGCGTGGAAGATGGAAAATCCAATGAGGTCCGGTTCGAGAGACGAAAGTGCTTCTTCAATTACATGAGGTGTATCCTTTACATCATGCCAGTTTAGCAGCTTTACCGCATGTCCCTGTTCTTTGAGAATCGCGCCAAGATAGTGCAAGCCGATAGGCGGCGCCTCTATATTTTCGATATGTACTCGTTCGATGGAGAAAAAGGGATAAATCAGGACAATGTTCATGGCATTTCTTTTGCTGCTACCCTTGGGGATTGAAGGTTGAGCCATTTGCAAAACGATCTTTTCGCCCAAACTCTGCGTTATGCTCAAAATTTTATCCTCGGAATATCAATCATATGCCTGTGGTAAAATTTCTCGCATGCCTTGATTTTGAACGAAAATCTTGGTTTTCCAAAAGGCTCGGTTATTGGCGAATAAAACATCATCGAGCTTCAACTTGCTCGGGTCTCATCTCTGTGACCACCAGCGTGCAACTTTATGAAGGAATCATAGAAATACGAAAAAATATTATAATATTTCTGTCGACCAGTTCGCATTTCTGAAGTGGTAGTAAAGCTTTTCTAAATAAAAAGAATTGGTGACCACTGTGTGGGGATGCCAGAACAAAATGAAGGTCCATCACCTTAAATCAGACGCCTCACGTAACCGGGCCAATTTGGAGGTAGTTTACATCACCCATCTGGGCTGAGGCATTATAATTATCGTTGCAAGATTTGGCCTGGTTACCTTCAGGATAGAGGATGAAAGGTGGATGCTTTACCGGCATCCACCTTCCCAGCCGCACCATTTTGACGCTGAGTTGCTAGAATTATAGGAGTCCTTCAATTGGTGTATAATCCAGGTTGAACGCTTCGGCTACAGCTTTATAGGTAAGTAAGCCATTGATCACGTTACCGCCTTTTTTGATCTCTTCACTTTCAGTCATTGCCTGCTTCCAGCCTTTGTTGGCAATCTCAAGCGCATAAGACAATGTGGCATTGGTAAGCGCCCGGGTAGAAGTTTTGGGCACGGCGCCCGGCATGTTGGCAACGCAATAGTGAACAACTCCATCGACCTCGTAAACCGGCTCATCATGCGTGGTAGCTTTTGAGGTCTCAAAACACCCTCCTTGATCAATCGCCACATCGACAACAACGGAGCCTGGTTTCATCTGCTGCACCATCTCTCTGGTAAGCAGTTTAGGAGCCTTGGCGCCGGGAACAAGGACAGCTCCAATGATCAGGTCGGCCTGGGGGACAAGTCGATTGAGAACCTCATCATTGGACATGAGCGGAAAGCAGTTGGCAGGCATAACATCATCAAGATAGGCGAGTCGCTCCAGGCTCCGGTCGAGGATATACACCTGAGCTCCCAGGCCTGCTGCCATTTTAGCGGCGTTAACTCCCACAACACCGCCGCCGATAACGACCACTGTGGCCGGCTCCACCCCTTTTACCCCGCCAAGCAGAATTCCCATCCCGCCGCTGGGCACTTCAAGGTACTTGGCTCCCTGTTGGGCTGCCATCCTGCCGGCGACTTCACTCATGGGTGTCAGCAGCGGTAGCGCCCCATTTCCTTTTGCAATGGTCTCATAGGCAATGGCGACACAGTTCGAGGCCATTAATGCTTTGGTCAACTGCTCATCTGCCGCCAGATGCAGATAAGTAAACACGATCTGACCTGGGCGGATGAGCTCATATTCCGATGGCTGTGGTTCTTTCACGTGCATTACCATATCAGACTGCTCGAATATCTCTCGAGGCGAATCGGCAATGGTCGCTCCTGCAGCCAGATAATCATCGTCTGAGTAACCACTCCCTTCACCAGCGCTGGTCTCGACCATAATCGTATGCCCCGCTCTGGTCATTGCCTGCGCGCCTGCCGGAGTCATGCTCACTCGCTTCTCTTTCACTTTAATTTCTTTGAGTATTCCAACTATCATGTCATTTCTCCTTTTTCAGATCTTTATGTTATTGGGGAAATCTCGTTCGCTGGCCTGCCGTTAACTATGTTCTCATTACGGAAAGCAAATCATGTGCCATTACCATAAAAAATATAATTTATTGATATTATTATGATAATTGTAAATTAACCAACTAAAACAGGAATGTCGTGCAGGCCTGTCTCATTATGAGACGAAAAATTTCCGAAGAGATGATTGCTATCCAATACTATCCCTGCTACCTTTTGATGTGTGTCAATTTGCTACATGTTTTTAAACGCGACAGAGGTGGATGGAGACTGTATGAACGTGGAGATCACCAATGGCGGCATACCCACCGCCCAGCAAATGCAAAATGAGATTGAGCAATCCCACCAGCGCTCAAAATCCTACGGTATTTCCCCTGAGGAGCGAAACATTGCTCAGAAAAAACTATCACCCTTGGAGCTTGAAGAACGCCGGCAGCAATCAGGCCATCTTCTTGAAGTAGTCATCGCCCACATCGAGGAGTTCTATGAGCTGCTGTCTCCCGAGGATTTCATGGTCGCTTTCGCCGACGAGGACGGTTATATCCTGCATCTGGCCGGAAGTACTGAAATCAAGCTCAAGTTCTCAGAGCGAAACTGCGCCCCTGGCTACCGCTGGACGGAACGAGATGTAGGCACCACGGCAATCAGCTTGTGCCGCAAACTCAAGTGTTCCATTCAACTTAACGATAAGGACCACTATTGTCGGCGGGGACATGGTTTTACCAGTTCTGCGGCACCAATTTTCGGCCGCCAGGGGGTCCTTGCCGGAGTGCTGGTAGTGTCAGGTGCCAGCAGTAAAACCCACCCGCATACACTTATCATGGTGACGATGGCGGCTCGATCGATAGAAAAGCACATGCGCCTTCTTAGGCGAAATAATGAGATGTCGCTCTACATCGGCTTTCTCGACAGAGTCCTTGAAGCAGCAGGCACGGGCCTGATGACCATGGACAATGATATGCGTATCTGGAAGATCAACCGCAAAGGCAAAGAGATTCTAAAAACCCAAAAACTGGATGGACAGCCTGTTTCGGTGTTGCATGGATTGGCGCTGGATCTCGATGACATCGCGGTTCATCCAGATAAGTGGAAGGGTAGAGAGGCGTCGCTGCCAAACGACGTTCACTTTTATTACACGGCTCAGCCGGTGCTGTCCGAACGAAATGATCTGCTTGGCGCCGTTATGGTTTTTGAAGAGTTCAGCAATATAAAGAAATTGGCGGAAAGAATCTCCGGAGCCGAGCCGTTCTTCATGTTCGAACATCTGATTGGCAACTCACCTGCATTTGCAGAGGCGATCCAACTGGCCAGAAAAGCCGCAGAAACTTCCTCGACCGTGCTCCTTCTCGGGGAAACCGGCACCGGTAAGGAACTGTTTGCTCAGGCGATTCACAATGGCAGCCAACGGCGCCAACAGCCTTTTGTGCCCATCAATTGCGGTGCGATCCCCGGTGAACTCCTTGAAAGCGAGCTGTTCGGCTATGTAGACGGGGCCTTCACCGGCGCCTCCAGGAGCGGTCGACCCGGCAAATTCGAGCTGGCAGATGAAGGCACCATTCTATTGGATGAAATTGGCGATATGCCGCACGACATGCAGGTTAAACTGCTCCGGGTTCTGCAGACAGGGGAGATACAGCGCATAGGTGCACGCCGGACCATACGCACCGATACCAGAATTATCGCCGCAACCCATGTGGACCTCAACAAAATGATTGATCTCAACCGGTTCCGCAAAGATCTGTTCTACCGCTTGAACATTATTCAGATCACCTTGCCGCCGCTGCGCCAGAGAGGAGCCGAGGATATTGAAGCACTGGCGAAACATTTCATCAACCATTACGGCGAGGGCATTGCGCTCAGCAGCTCTGCCCGGGATGCACTTATCGGTTATGATTGGCCAGGAAACGTCCGAGAGCTGGAAAATGTAATCCAGCGGGCGATGCATCTCTGTGGAGGCAGAACCATTAAACTCGAGCATCTTGGGCTCCAGCCCCATACCAAGGCCAGGAGCAGGCTCACTGGAGGAACCTTAAAAGAAATGGAGCAGAAATTGATTGCCGGCACCCTGGCTGAACTTTCCGGCAACATGGCCCAGGCGGCAAAATCTCTGGGAATCTCTCGAGCTACTCTGTACAGGAAAGTAAAGGACTACGGAATCATCGAGTAGCTCAGGACATTTATGGTAAGAGCCGTGTGCTGAGCAGCTTCAGTTGGACGACTCGACAAACTGCACCACTTCATCGAAGGTCGGGCCAATATCCTTGCGCAGCTGCGGCCAGACATCCTTTTTAATTGCCCGCCGCATGGCTTCATATTCAGCCTCTTTCAGATCATAGACATTAACACCGAGCTCTTTAAGAGCCTCGAGATTATGCTGTTCATCACGTTCGGCAACCTGATAACGCTTGGCCTCCATCTGCTGAACCTGAGCGGTGATAATCTGCTGCTGCTCAGTCGGCAGGCTCTCCCACAATTCCAGGTTCATGTAGACAAACCAATACTCAAAGTGATCCTTGACGGGGATATAATAGCTGATCAGCTTGCTGAGTCCTTTATACCCCTCTGCCCCACCGCCTATCAGTCCTTTTACCATGCCCGTTTTCAGGCCCATCTTGGCATACATCCAGGTGATTGGGTAAGGAGTATAGCCCAGTGCTCTGGCGGTCAACTCAAAACTTCTTATCGGCGGTACTCTGATAATCATATCCTTTGAAACATCAGGATTACCCGGCTCCTCAGGCTCATCAGTCAGAGCGATGCCGCCAAAATAGACTGGCCAGCCGCCGATAATTTTGATATTGAGCGGCTCCAGAAAGTCCTGCAAATGGCCGATCAAAGGGCTGGAGGCGGAATAAAGGCGCTGCGCCTCCGGCCAGGTATCAACCAGGAAGGGGACAAAGGCCAGCATAAGCTTCTTATCTACTGTGGTGCCAAAGGGACCGACGTACATTTCAACTTCGCCAAACGATACCCGCTCCTGGACGACTGAATAGTCCCCAAGCTTATTGGCCGGATAAATCGCGAAATTGATGGAGCCGCCGGTTGCGGCGCTTATCCCTTCGGTCATTGCCCGCACGTCATTATCGATAGCAGATCCTGCCGGTCTGACATGGCCGATTTTCCAGGCCTGCTGCTTAGCGAGGCCCGACTGAGCATGGACAGCCATTGTCATCAGGCAACAGCCAATTATCAGCAGCAGTTTTTTCATATCATTATCCTTTGGACAGGGGTTCGAGTCCCCGGCAGCACTCTGACTGCCGGGGAATATGAAAAAGGAGGGTTACTCCACAATGGAGTCAAGAACTCCCTGGCCCCACCCCTCGCCTACATCCTTGAGGACCTCGGGCCATACTGTCTTGTGGATTTTATCTGCGATGGCGGCAATTTCCTGCTCGCTGATATCCACGATAGTTGCGCCATAATCGGCCAGCCGCTTTTCGTTTGCCGCCTGATCCCCTTCAGCAGACTCCCAGCGCCGCTGTTCAAACTGATTGGCGACCTCCTGGAGCTGTTGTTTCTGATCATCCGGCATTTTGTCAAAATATTTCTTGTTGATAATCAGATACCAAACTTCAAAATGGGTATTCTGGGGAATGTAGAATTTGGTAACGTCACGAAACGATGCATAATAGCCTTCCGCGCCCGAACCAATGACGCCGTCCACGACGCCGGTCTGAACTGCGGTGAAGGCATCGGAAAAGGGAATAGGGGTTCCCAGATAGCCGGTGTTGTCAGCCAGCAGTTGAAAAGTCTTCATCGGCGGAACGCGCAGTTTAATGCCTTTGGCCGCAGCGGGATCACCGGGCGAAACAGGTTCACGATTGAGGGCGATGCCCCCGAAATAGACCGGCCAGGCAGCCAGCAACTGGATGTCCTGCTCCGCGTAAAGATCCGCAACTACTTTGCGCAGAGGGGCGCCTGGAGAATAATTTTTCTTGGCCTGATCCCAGCTCTTGACCATGTAGGGAAAGTAGACGACCTGAAACCTCTTGTCAGCTGCCGAGGCAGGGGGCTGACAGGCCATGTCCACCGCACCGAGTCCGACCCGTTCCTGAACCACAGTATAGTCGCCGAGCGCGCTGGCAGGGTAGATCTTGGTTTTTATTTTGCCGCCTGAGGCCTCATCCAAGGCTTCGGAAAACCAGCGAAGATCCTTGTCTATCGCCGTATCCTGGGGACGGACATGGGAAATTTTCAAGGTTTTGGCCTGCACCATGCCGGCCAGGCTGAGGGCGCAAATAAATGCTACCAGAATACCGAGTCTGCGTGTTGTCTTCATGTTGCAACTCCTTTTCATTTTGCTGGGATTAGTATCCAAATAATCCGGGGAAAAATAACGACAGGCTTGGCCACAGTGACGTTAAAAATACCACCGGTACGTACCCGAAGATGATCAGAATCATCGCGGGTTTGATCACCTCAGAGAACTCCACTTTGCCGATTCTCATGCCAAGATAGAGTATGCTGGCGTAAGGCGGCGTGACGCCTCCCATTGCCGTATTTACACCCATGATTGCTGCGAACTGCACAGGACTTACGCCGATCGCCTCCATAAGGGGCAGCAGAAGCGGCGCGATAAGGATGATTGCCGTGACGTCATTGACAATCATGCCGACGAAAAACAACAGAAAATTAATCAGGATCAGGAGCAGGACTTTATTTTGAGTGATGGTGAACACTCCTTCGACCAGGGCCTGCGGTACATCTTCCATGACGAATATCTGGCTGAGCATCAGGCTGAATACAATCATGACCATGATTGCACCAACCGCCGTCGCGGAACTTTTTGCAGCCGTCAAAAACGTTTCTACAGTCAGTCCTCTGTAGATAAGAAAACCGACTGGAATCGCATAGATCACTGCTACCGCGGCGGCTTCTGTGGGAGTCATGATACCGCCGTAAATCCCGCCCAGGATGATAAGAGGCATGACCAGGGCAGGTATTGCGCGGGAGGTGCACGCAACCCCTTCCTTGACTGCCTCGGGAAGCTTCTTGGGTGGATCGAGCACAAGCGGAAACCTGCGTGCCAGAACCAGGTTTACTATCGAGAAAAGAAATGTAATCAAAAGCCCTGGACCGAGGGTGGCCAAAAAACAAGCGAGGATCGATGTGTCCGTTACCCATCCATAGATGATCATGGTAACACTGGGGGGGATGAGAAGACCTAGAATCGAGGAATTGGCAACGAGTGCGGTCGCATATCCACGGGGATAACCTTTTTCCGCCATTTCAGGAATCAGCAGAGGACCCGTTGCGGCGACACCGGTTAAGCCGCTTCCTGAAATCGCCCCTATGATGGCGCAGCTGACCGAAGCAACGACACCAAGTCCCCCTCGAACTCGGCCGACAAAGATATTGACGAACTTCAAGAGACTGGCGGCGATTCCGCTTTCACTCATAACGGTGCCGGCGAACACAAAAAGTGGAATACAGAGCAGTACAGGGTTGGCCAGCTGGGTGAAGCCCCAGACCATGGTGCCCTGCATGGTGGCCCCGCCGAACAGGCACATGGTCATCAGGGCGCCTCCGAAACAGTAGGGAAGCGGCACACCGAAACTCAGCAGGATTACTAAAACGGCCAGAGCAATGAGGGAGATAGTGACAATTTCCATGGTTACGCTCCTTTATCCGAACTGGGTTCGACAAATAGCCTTCGGGTGTTCTGGACCAGGTACCAGGCCGCGTAGCAAGTCATGAACACGAGACCAATGAAGAGGGCGCACTCGGCATAAAAGGTCGGTATATAGAGGGTTGGGCTCTCTTTCCAGACTCGCAGGGCATAGCGAAAATAATCAAATGCCCAGTAAGTAAGCCAGCTGGCAACAATTACCGAGAGAAGGTCTGCTATTACCCTTACGATAAGTTTGGCTCTATCGGTTTTCAGAAAAACGTCAAGTACGTTTGCCTTTATCTGGGTATCTTCACGGGAAGCATTGACGCTGCCCAGAAAATACAGCCATAAAGTTGGGTAGACAAGAAGCTCTTCCAGTCCCATGACAGGCAGTTCCATGATATAGCGCATAACCACCTGGTAAAATTCCATTGCCGCAACCGTACTTATCAACACGGTAAGCGTGTATTTGAAAAATCGCTCCATTTCCTGCTCCTCAAAATGGTCAGGTGGTTATTTCTTTTCTGCCATACGATCTGTTGCTTAGCGATTCCCGGTCTCAATGTAGTTCATAAAATCCGCCAGCTTCATATCCTCTAAACCGAGATTTTTCAAAGTTCTGCCGGTGCCAAAAAAATCCTCTTCAACCAGGTATTCACCCAGCTTGGCCACCACTTCCATCCGCGGAGTGGGAACGCCGCTCAGCTGGCCCAATTCAATCATTGGCACTAAACCGGTTGGGATATCTTCGAGAATATAGCGGGTTCTCAATTCCTTCTGCCCGGCAATACCATCGTAGGCAGGATTGCTGCGCACCGTTTCACTTAATGTAGGCTTGTCAATCCCGTAAGCAACCTTATACCATGTGAGAATCGGCAGCAAGTCAACTTCAAACACCTTAGCAAGTGCCATGCGCTCGGAGTCAAGCTTCTCGACGAAGGCCCCGATACTGGGTGTAATGCCATCATAATAATAAGACCATTCATGGGCCGACTCAATGAGAGATGTGTTGAGCAGAGATGGGGCGGGGTGGACAATGGCATTGGCATTGCCCAAGCTGGGCTGCAGCACATTCTTTCCGGCAACAACCTGTGGGAACGCTTCTTGGAAAAGAGAGGCGACTTCGGCAGTGTCCCGGGCCGGCAGCGCGGCGACGACTAAATCTTTTTTGATTCCGATAATCTTGGCATAGCCCGGTCGAGGACTCCGGCAGGCATAAATCAAGGTGTTGGTCTCCGCCAGGGTGACCCGGGCGCTGCACCCTTGGTCGGCAAGAACCTTTTTAAACTCGAGGGTGCCGCAGGTAGCACCGGGATGAAGTATTACTATTTGGCCATCGGCCAGTACAGGAGCACAGGCTTCGGCAATGGCACGATGAGCAGTTGCTGGCGCAACCACCATGACGACATCGGCACCATCGACGGCCTTGGCTATATCGGTGGTGGCGAACTCAAGCGCCCCGAACCCCTGAACTGCGCCTTCGACATGAATGCCGCCCTGTTCTGATATGGCATCTATCGTCTCTTCAAAGATATCATAGAGTCGAACAGAAAAACCCATGATCGAAAGGTGTCCAGCCAAAGACTGCCCGCCATTGCCTCCGCCAATTATTGTCCACTTCGTAGTTTTAGCCATATGTCTCCCTCGCATGATTGTTATTTGGAGGTACAGAAGCAATGATTGTGCCAAAGGAGGAAGACTTTATAAAAATACCAAAGATCAGTACGATAGGTGTAGGTGCTCAGCAGTGACCAACTGCATACTACAGGGTCGCGTCTAAATATGATACACCCGGTAAGAATGGGAGGAGCTGAAGTGGAAGTTATTCTTTAAAAGGGAGAACGAGTGTATTATTTTGAGTCATGATCAATTTTGAGACAGATCTTATTCATCCGCGTGGGCAGCTGAACTGTCCGGCAGGTCTTTGGCATTTGCATGGTATTGATGGAGAGTCTGGCGAATCATAATGAATCAGGAAGCATAATCTACTTAATGGGTTGAATTTTCACGACCACCAGGGTGAGATCATCGTCGCTTTTCAGCCCTTCTGAAAAATCGGTATGCTCCTGAAATATTTTTTCGAGGATCGTATGGGAATCGTGAGCCGCTGAATTACGGACAATTTCCATCAAACGTTCTTTGCCAAACATTTCACCCGACGGATTACGGCCTTCCCAGATGCCATCAGTTCCGATGATGATCACCTGGCCTGGTTTTAACCCATTCCTGCTCTGCAGCGCGTAATCGTAATTTTCAACAACACCCAGAGCAAGACCCGGCCCCATGAGTTCTTCAAAAATATCCTTCTCTGGATCGTATATCAAGGCTGGATCGTGGCCAGCCCGAATCCATTCAAGCTGCTCTGCTTGCCGGTCCAAAGACAAGTAAAACATAGTCATGAACCTCCCCGATTCGGAGAAGTCTTTGGTCAGATGTTGATTCAGGGCGGTAACAATTTCGATCGGGTTCCCGGTTTGGGATGCTCGCATGCGTAAGAAGGCTCGCGCACTCGACATGAGGAGTGCGGCATCGACTCCATGACCAGTAATATCGCCGACTACAATGGACAACTTTTCCGCTTTCTTGCTCTCGTCCCAGAGAAAATCGAAGTAATCACCGCCTACCTCATCACAGGGAACATTGCGGCTGGCTATATCAACCCCAGATATCTGCGGCGCCCGCTCCGGCAACAAGCCTCGCTGTACCTCACCTGCAAGCTTTAAAGCTTTTTTCTGCTGAGTCATGTCGGTAATAAAAGCCATGTTGCCTATTATCTCACCGCTGTCTGAGCGCAGGGTGTTGGCATGGACCAGGACAGGCACTACTCGCGTGTCTTGATATACAACTTCGCATTCGAACTCGCGATAGTCGAGCCCGGTACTCTTCTTCCGGCATTCAGCCAGATATTTTCGGTACTCCCCGGTTCCTTGAGCAAATGGATTTGAGCCATAAAGATCTTCTTTCTCCCTGCCAACCATTCTGGCAAAGGCGTTGTTCAAATCAACGATGCACAGGTTTTCATCCATGAGCAGAAATCCTTCGCCGGCTGTATCGACGATTCTTCTATATTTCTCCTCACTTCTGCGCAACTTTTCCTCAGCTTCTTTCTTCTCGTGCACGTCGACTATAATACCCTGATGATAACGGTCACCGGTCACTTCATCCTCAACCACCGAAGTGCGATCCTCTACCCAGCGTAATTCGCCGTCCTTGGTGACGATACGATAGGTCTGGCTGTAGTTCTCAATGCCCTTACTTACGTGTTCCTTTATCTCCTCCGTAATCAAATCGATATCGCCAGAATATACAATCTGGCGGAACATCATGCGGTTTTCCAAGAAGTCTTCTGCTTGATATCCAAACCGAGATATATTTGGCGACACATAGACCATCTTCCTCTCTTCTACGTCCTCGGCTGCCCTTCTACGGAAGAGAATTGCCGGACTGTTGTCAATGATCATTTCAGCCAGCTGCAGTGCCTGAGCACCCTGCTCAATGGTACTCTCATTGGCATTATTGACTGTCAACTCATTAAGTTGCTTTTTTAGGTAAGCCACCCGTTTGTTGAGCAGGGCGATTTGACTGCGGGCGTCCTCTGATTGAGCTGGATCAGCCAGTACATGGTCTTCAGATTTCATAATATCAAGGTTTTTCGGAAGGACTATGACACCTTGCCTGAACTATTTCATGAGCGAAAGTATCAGGGTGATCGTATACACACGAGGGGTGAGTACGCATATGTACTACACTGTAGTATGATTGGTATGGTTTATTTTGCTGTCAAGCTCCTCTTTCCCCAATGGCTATGAGACAGCTAGGCCAGTCAGAAAATGACGTCGGGGTTCTCAGGAAAATTGAAAAAACCTACAACTTGATAGGAAGGCGCGTTGCAGATGATCGAAGAAACGCTAAGAACTGAACCGCTCCGCAGCGCTCCTCGGCAACAACCGCACCCACTGCCTCAAATCTCAAGAGCCAGAAATTCTTTTAAAAAATCATCAAAACTCTGCGTATCGCCGGCTTCGAATTGCTGCTGCTCTTTTAATGAAGCACGGGCGCGCTGGGCCAGATCCTGGTAGACCTGGGTATCCGACGAGAGCTGCCCGAATGTTTCCTTATGCTCCCGGCTTTTCTGTAAAATCCACTGGGTGTAGTTGAGCCCAGTTGCACGTAACTCGCTCAGCACCCTGGCCGATGGCGTCTCTGAGGCATGGTGGAGCTTTTGCAGTTGAGCGTCTACCGCTTTGGAGTAGACCTTGATATCGTGCACTTCATTTAGAAGTTCTGCGGTCCCGAGCATCTGATCGAGCAATGCCTTGCCAACTTCAATTAACGGAATTTCTCCAGTAGGGGTAGCAAGCCGTAATCCCGGTTCTCGACCTCTGGTGATGACCTTTTGCGTGTTGTTGCTAACCATCCTGCATTCAGCGGCGCAAATATCCTGTTCATCCATCAACAGGCAGCTAATCAGGAAGGTATCGAGAAACAGGGCCTGTTGCGTATCAATGCCCATAGGCAGGAAAGGATTGATATCGGTGTTCCGAATTTCTACATACTCCACACCCCGATTTTTCAGAGCATTAAGTGGCCTCTCCCCCGCCCGGGTGACCCGCTTCGGGCGAACATCACTGTAGTGTTCATTTTCAATCTGTAAAATGGTGTCGTTTAACTGGCGATAGGTTCCCTCAACCTTCACACCTATCTTCCTGTAGGGGGGATAGGTTGTCTGAATTGCCTGTTTAAGCGAATCAATATAAGTGCTTAGATGATTAAAGCAGATGTTAAGAGAAGATTGAACTTTGGTCGAATAGCCAAGATCACTCATGCGCAATGAGGTCGCATGGGGCAAAAAGAGCGTCTGGTCATGGAGCTTCTGCAGTTCATGCGGCTTGTCCGTCAAGAACGTCTCGCACAGTGCGGGAGAGGCGCCAAACAGATAGAGCAGAAGCCACGAATGACGACGAAAGTTGCGGATCATCTTAAAATACGATGCCGACCTGAAGCGCCGCAGATCATCTGTGTTTTCCAAACTCGTCTGCAATGCCCGCCAAAAATCCTCGGACAAAGAGAAATTATAATGAATACCGGCAATGGACTGCATCATTTTCCCGTATCGATATTCAAGGCCGAGACGGTACACATATTTCATCTGACCGATATTTGAAGGACCATATCGGGCTATGGGAATGAGTGCTGGGTCAGGGATACGGCAGGGCATACTGCCGGCCCAGAGCAATTCGTCCCCGAGATGACTATAGGTGAAACGATGGAGATCCTTAAGAAAGTCAATCGCGGTATCAGGATCTGCATAAACCGGGGTAATCAGCTCAACAAGAGATTCCGAGAAGTCGGTGGTGATATTGGCGCTGGTCAAGGCAGACCCGAGGCCCTCGGGGTGAGATCTTTGAGATAACTGACCGGAGCGATCCACTCGTAGTCCTTCTTTTTCAATACCGTGCATGGCTCCCTTGAGAAATAAATGGGCGCCGCTGCTTACCAGTTGATCCAATTGTTTTTGCAGTACAGGTTTCAATATATGATTCTTATAGTATTGAGAGTATTAATGAGAATTACACTACTTACTGAATAGCACCTTAAATAGCATGTAAATTTTACCAAGGGCAACCCAGAATATTTAATGGTGTTAAAGTCCACCACAATCCAATTATTTCAGATGAGGAGGTGCAAACACATATGGAATACCCAATTAAAGGTTCATGTCAATGCGGACAAGTGACTTATACACTGCATGAAGCACCTAAAATGGTTCAGGCATGTCATTGCACAGAATGCCAAAAACTGGCAACCGGGCCCTTCAGTGTTACCGCCATCGTGGCCTCAGACGCCATTGAATTTGAGGGTGAATTCAAGGAATGGAGCAGAATAGCCGAGAGTGGAAACAAGAATATCGCCAGGTTTTGCCCCGATTGCGGCAACCGCGTGTACCACTACAATCCCGATGACCTGGCGACCATAAAATTGAAATTGAAGCCGGTTAACATGTCTGATGACACAATATTTGAGCCACAGCGACATATCTGGGTGCGGGAGAAACAGAGTTGGTGTCAAATACCAGAAGGCTTGCAGGTATTTGACACCCAGCCATAGTCAAGTGAAATTGAAGTCTCGCAGTTTTATCAAGAAATACAAATTGAGGATAAGATGATACGATTATATACCTGGGGAACGCCGAACGGTCGTAAGATTTCCATAATGCTTGAGGAAGTTTCTCTGCCCTATGAAGTGGTACCAATCGATATTAGCAAGGGCGAACAGTTTGAGCCGGACTTTTTAGCCGTCAATCCCAACAACAAGATCCCCGCAATTGTCGATGACGACACCGGCCAGTCCATTTTCGAATCTGGTGCAATCCTGCTGTATCTCGCCGAAAAGTCGGGTAAATTATTGCCGGACAATGCCAATGACAAGTGGCGGGTCATGCAGTGGTTAATGTGGCAGATGGCAGGTCAGGGGCCAATGCTTGGCCAGGCGCACCATTTCCTCCATTTCAATCCAGGTAAATCCGAATATGCCGAGGAACGCTACCTCCAGGAGGCGAAGCGGCTCTATGGGGTTCTGGACAAACAACTGGCGGGAAACAGGTATGTGGCAACCGACGAATTAACCATTGCCGACATAGCCGTCTGGCCCTGGGTAAGCCGCTATCAGTTTCAGAGAATAGATCTGCATTCTCATCCGAACGTTCTCGAATGGTATTTGCGCCTTGCCCGGCGACCGGCTTTTCAAGCAGGCTACAAGGTACCGGATTCGAAACAGGAAATTCTTATGCCCGAATCCTGATGTTTATTCTTGGGTGGCCCTGAAATTAAGCGCAGGCCAGACTGGCGGCAGTACCCGCCGCCAGTCTGAATTGATGAGAGCTGACCCTTATCCTTTAAGGATATGTTCGACAACCAGATCTCCCACCTCACTGGTGGAGTAGCCCATCCGGCCCGCGGCCATACTCTTGATCTTATTTCCGGTTACCCATTTAACCCCGTCTTCAATCGCTGCGGCAGCCTCCGTTTCGCCCAAAGTCTCCAGCATCATCGCAGCGGCGCAGATGGAGGCCAGCGGGTTGATGATATTCTTGCCGGTATATTTAGGCGCCGATCCACCAATGGGTTCGAACATGCTGACCCCTTCAGGGTTGATGTTACCGCCGGCGGCAATGCCCATACCACCCTGGGTTTCAGCACCCAAATCGGTGATGATATCGCCGAACATATTTGAGGTGACCAGCACATCAAACCATTCGGGGCTCTTGACCATCCACATGCAGGTCGCATCAACGTGGTAATATTCCCGCTTCACATCCGGGTAGTCCCGTTCGCCGATCTCATGAAAGGCGCGCTCCCACAAATCGAACACATAGGTCAGGACATTGGTTTTACCCACCAGACCCAAGGTGTTCGCGTCCCCTTTCCCTCGTGCCTTTTTCCCGAATTTGCGGGTGTATTCAAACGCATAACGCAGGCAGCGTTCAACCTGGAAGCGATTGTACACCATGCTCTGGACCGCGACTTCATGGGGGGTACCCTTCATCGATATGCCTCCGGTCCCGGTATAGATGCCGCCGGAATTCTCTCTGATCACCACATAATCGATATCATCCGGAGTTTTGTCCTTCAACGGGGTATCCACGCCGGGATAGAGTCGCACCGGCCGCAGGTTGATATATTGATCCAGGGCAAAACGCAGACTCAGCAGTATCCCCTTCTCTAAAATCCCGGGTTTGACATCTGGATGGCCGATGGCGCCCAAAAAGATGGCATCGAAAGCCTGCAGATCGGCAACCGCAGTCTCCGGCAACACCTCACCAGTCCGCAGATAGCGATCCCCACCATAATCAAAATCTGTCATCTCCAGGGCAAAGCCAAAACGGCCGGCAGCCGCCGATAACGCCTTGCGGCCTTCGTTAACCACTTCAAGTCCAGTACCATCGCCGGGAATGACAGCGATGCGGTAAGTTGTTGTCATGTCAATCTCCAATTCTATAATTTCTCTGTAACTTTAAGAGTATGAGCGGGGCTCTAATTTCATTCCTGCCACTTTAGATATAATCTGCAGGCTATTGTCAAGAACAAAGATGGTCCCATCCAACACGGCCGCCAACCTTGAACAGGAGTGTTTTTGTATCATTCCGATGGCCTGCGGTAAAATCCATCGCTTAGCCTGATGGCAATGAAGAGTTAGAGAAAGATCCGTTTTCGGATGAAAAATTAGCTGACCCTATAGCGGTAGTGTCCCCGCTCCAGCGAAGCATCGATTTCCACCTCGAGCCTGGCACCTCTGGCCAGATTTTTGAGGCGCTTCAAGTTCGCACTCCTCTGACCGGCCAGGGCCGAATAGTCTCTGTCGCTAATGGTGAGGCTCACCACCCTGTCGCGACCGGCCCTTACCAGCAGCGGTCGGATTTTGCGGTACCAGCATCTGGAGTTGACCAGTTCACCAAAGGCCGGATGGTAGGGACCGGCTATAACCTGCTTCTCCAACTCCACGGTGGGCTGCAGGCCCATGCGAATGACCCTGATTTGATGTTCCTCAAACAAAGCGCGGGCCCGGGCCATAAGGCTGACCGCCCTCTCAAGGCCGAGGGGACGCCACGAAGACTGCCGATACAAATCAGCGAGTTCGGTGTGTTTCAGTACCAGTGTCGGGTAGAGTCGAATCAGATGCGGCGACAGCGCGACAACCTCTCGGGCCCCGTCCATGAACGACCTGGTGGTTTCACCCGGCAAGCCGGCCATCAGCTGTATCCCGGTCTCTATTCCTGTGCCGATAAGAAGACGCGCAGCCCTCTTCACTTGCCTGGCGGTATGCCCCCTGCCCGCCTGACGGAGCACCTCGTCGTTCATTGACTGAGCCCCTATTTCAACGGTCCCGACCCCGGCGCTGATCAAAAAATCAGCAATCTCCGAGGTGATGCAATCAGGCCTGGTCGACAGCCTGATCGAGTTGACCCGCCCGCTCTTTAAATAAGGGGCAACCCTGTCAAGCAGCTTAATTTGCACCCCCTCATCGAGGCAGGTAAACGAACCACCATAGAAAGCCACCTGGACCTTCTTCCGCTGCCCGGACCTGGCCAGCCAGCGGTCAATGGTCCGGCCCAGATCGGTGAGCGGATCATCCACCGCATCCCGGTCTGTGCCGACAATGCCCCGCTGGTTGCAGAACAGGCAACGGTGGGGACAGCCCCGATGCTGGATGAAAAAGGGAATGATCAACGACATCTTTTACCTCATTAACTCCCGCCGCCTATCGTCACCCACGGCAGCGCCTGGTCTATAAAACAACAAAGCAGGCCGGTTGGCAACCTGACCGGATCATAATGTCAGTTGCACCAAGGAAATAGGGCTTTTTTATGTTGAAAAATTGGCGCCCTGTTCCCTGCCTTCACTCTCAGCCATTGGCTCTGTGACCCAGCATCGGCCGTTCCGCTGCCGGCGCTGTTTGCCTCAGAACTATTTCGGCATTACAGTCCAGTAACAAGCGCCCGGGGCCGTGAGCTCTGCTCCAGGTGCGACCCCACGGGGTAGAATGCTCAGCTCAGGAGGTGCAACGCTTATGAAACTGCTCATCGTCGGGGCCAGCCGCGGGATAGGCAAAGCTCTTCTGGAGGAGGCCCTCAAAGAGGATCATCAGCTCAGGGTGTTGGCCAGACACCCCGAGAAGATCGAGGCAGCGGACGGCCGCCTCGAGATCGTCGAGGGAGATGTGCGCGACCCCGAGGGACTCAGGGCCGCCGCCCTTGATATGGATGTAATCTGTTCATGTGTAGGGGTGCCCATCACTTTCAAACCCGTGGATCTTTTTTCTACCGCGGCGACCAATCTGGTCTTCGTGGCGGAGCAGCAGCCGGGGGTGAAACTGATTGTCGTCACCGGGATCGGCGCGGGCGACTCCAAAGGTCATGGCGGCTTCCTCTACGATCGTATTTTCAAGCCGCTCTTTCTCAAAACCATCTACCAGGACAAGGATCGAGAAGAAGCACTCATCAGGGCCAGCAAGACCGACTGGCTGATTGTCAGGCCGGCAGGACTCACCAATGGCCCCCGTACAGGGAATTACAGGGTGGTAACCGATCTCGAGGGCACCGTTGCCACACGTATATCTCGACTGGACGTGGCCGATTACATCCTCTCCCAGATGGTTAACCCGACCCAGTTTGGAGAAACGCCTCTGATCACCTACTAGAGAGATAGAAGAGGTTGCGCATCTGGCTGCAGTGGCTGAGCAATCAGGGTATTTCTTGTACGACCTTGAGGCACCGTCGGGACCGCCGAAAATTGAGCTCTCTGCCCGGACCTCACAACCACTGCTCAACAGTTTTCAGAGCTTCGGCCGCAGCACGCTGCTCGGCCTCCTTTTTCGAGCCGGCGCTTCCGGAACCCAGCACCTCATCTTTAAACACCACCGAGACCGTGAATTGTTTTCGATGAGAGGGGCCCTCCTCGCTATCCAGGCGGTAGGAGGGGGCTTCGTTATATTTTTCCTGCAGTACTTCCTGGAGTCTGCTCTTGGCGTCGGCCAGCAGCAGGATTTCTTTTTTATCCTCGATGAATTTCTCGAATAGATCCCGGACCAGGGCGGCGGCGGTGTCATAGTCGCTGTCCTCGAATACCGCTCCGATCATCGCTTCAAAGGCACATGAGAGAATCGATGACTTGTTCCTGCCGTTGGAACCATCTTCTCCCCTGCCGAGCAGCAGAAACTGCCCTAGCTCGAGCTTCCTGGCCATCTCCGCAAGGTGGGATTCATTAACCAATGATGCTCTAAACTTGGTCAGTTCGCCCTCTTTCATGCCGGGGTAACGTGTGCAGAGAAGGTGTCCGATGGCCAGATCAAGCACTGCATCGCCAATGAATTCGAATACCTGGTTGTCCTGACCTGCATGGGCCTGCTCGAAGGCATAGGAGGAATGAACCAGCGCCTTCTGCAGCAGGCGTAAATCGGTAAAACGGTAGTCGATCAGCTTTTCGAGTTCGGCAAGCACCTCCTTGTTGCTGCCCGCCAGCCCATCCATGAACGCTCCCATCAACAATTTCCTCTTGTCAAACACTCGATCTATGGTATAAACAACGGTCTCTACCGAAGTCGCTGGCGGCGTAGCCAAGTGGCTAAGGCAGTGGTCTGCAAAACCATTATTCAGCGGTTCGAATCCGCTCGCCGCCTCCAAAATACACAAAAGGTTACAGGAGCACCTCCTGTAACCTTTTTCCTTTTACATACCGCATATTGGTCCTCCGGTCAATCCAGCGCCTCGAGGACCTTGTCGAACCGTTGCCCAGCCCTTCCGCTACACATCAATTCCCCATATCTCATTGGCATATTGCCTGATGGTCCTATCGGTGGAAAATTTGCCCATTCTGGCGACATTGAGAATGGCCATCCTGGTCCACAATTCGGGGTCAAGGAACGTATCGTTAACCCTGTTCTGGGATTTAATATAGGCTTCCAGATCCCTGATAAGCAGGTATTGATCGTGCGGGCTCATCAGCGAGTCGACCAGTGGCTGGAAGAGATTGCGATCCCCGTGACTGAACGTACCGTTGGAAAGCGATTCCATGATCTGGGCAATATCCTTGTTCTCGCGGCAGATCTGTGTTGGGGTTCGACTGCAGTGAATGCGCTCGTATTCGGCCTCGTCAGCCGTCAGACCGAAGATGAAGATGTTTTCTGCACCCACCTCCTCTCTGATCTCGATGTTGGCTCCGTCCAGGGTGCCGATGGTCAGAGCGCCATTGAGGGCAAATTTCATGTTGCCGGTTCCCGAAGCCTCGGTACCGGCAGTGGAAATCTGCTCGGAAAGATCAGCCGCGGGTATGATGAGCTCCGCCTGGCTGACGTTGTAATTCGGCAGGAAGACAACCTTCAGCCGATCACCGATGCGGGGATCGTTGTTCACCACCTCACCTATTGAAGTGATCAGTTTGATGATCAGTTTGGCCCGCCAGTAGGAAGGAGCCGCCTTGCCCGCAAAGATTACGGTCCTCGGTGCCAGGTCGGTCTTCTCATCGGTGACGAAGCGCTGGTAAAGGTGAATGACATGCAGGGCATTCAACAGCTGCCGCTTGTATTCGTGAATCCTCTTGACCTGGACATCGAACATGGTCTCGTGACTGACCAGAACACCGGTGCTGATGCCGATGTAGTCGGCCAGCCTGAGCTTGTTGTTGAGCTTGATCTCGCCAAAACGATCCTGGAATTTCTTGTCGGTGGCATAAGGTTCCAGCTCTCTGAGCCGGTCGAGATCAACTTCCCAGCCTGAGCCAATTGTTTCGTTTATCAACTCGGACAGTTCGGGGTTGGATTTGAGCAGCCAGCGCCGCGGCGTAATGCCGTTGGTCTTGGAGTTGATCTTATCTGGATAAAACTGGTGGAAATCCTTGAATACCTTATCCTTGAGCAGTTTGGTATGGAGCGCGGCGACACCGTTGACCGAATGCGAACCGACGATCGCCAGGTAGGCCATCCGCACCTTTTTGGGATACCCCTCCTCGATAATCGACATCCTGCTCATCTTGTCAAGATCGCCCGGATAGTGCTGGGCGACCTGGTCCAGAAAACGCTGATTAATTTCGTAGATAATCTGCAGGTGTCGCGGCAGCACTTTACCAATCAACTCCACCGACCAGCGTTCCAGGGCTTCCGGCATTAGAGTATGGTTGGTGTAGGCAAACGTCCTGGTGCAGATGTCCCAGGCTTTCTCCCAGTTCAGACCCTCGAGATCGAGCAGCAGCCGCATCAATTCAGGAATGGCGATGGCCGGGTGGGTGTCATTGAGCTGCACCGCGACCCGGTCGGGAAACTTGTCGAAGGTGTCGTTGTTCTTCTTGTAGCGGCGCATTATATCCTGGAAGGTTGCGGCCACGAAAAAGTACTGCTGCCGCAGGCGCAGCTCCTGACCCGCATAATTGTGATCAGGGGGATAGAGAACCTTGGAGATGGTTTCTGAGCTGACCTTCTGCTGCACCGCACCGATATAGTCGCCTTCCCCGAAATGGGTGAGATCCAGCTCTCTGGCAGCTCGTGCTGCCCAGAGGCGCATGTTGATCACATGGTCGTTCTTATAGCCGGGCACCAGGATATCACAGGGCATGGCCATCACATCCTGGGTGTCGATCCATTTCGACCGATAACGCCCCTTGTCGTCCTGGTAGGTGCTCACCCTCCCATAGAACTGCACGTTGAACACCGGCAGCCGGCGCTCGAATTCCCATGGTGTACCATACCGCAACCAGCTGTCAGGTCGCTCAACCTGGTAGCCGTTGATCAGTTGCTGATTAAAGAGCCCGTACTCGTAGCGGATTCCATAGCCATAGGCTGGAATTTTCAGGGTCGCGATGGAATCCATAAAACAGGCGGCAAGTCTTCCGAGACCACCGTTGCCGAGCGCAGCGTCTTCTTCCTGCTCACGAATTTCTTCCATGGAAAATCCCAGTTCGGCAACGGCTTGCTTGACTTCATCATAGAGACCCAGATTGATAATTGAATTGCCCAGGGAACGACCGATCAGAAACTCCAGCGACAGGTAATACACCCGCTTCTTCTTCTTGGCATAGAAAGTCTTCTGGGTCTTAATCCATTTCTCCACCATGATATCGCGCAGGGTGAAGGCCAGGGCCTTGTAGATGTCAGAGGCGCCGGACCTCTCCGGATCCCTGCCCTGAAAGCTCAACAGGTGATGAATAATACTGTCCCGGATGGACTGAGCCGTCTCAGGGAAATAGTTCTTAGAACCCTTGCTGTCCAAAGCCTCGGACAAGGGGTCGGGGGTTGGCCTGCTCATCTGCATTCCTCCCAGATAGTGGGTGTAGTGTGGTAGATGTCTGATTGGGGATCAAAACAGCTTTTCGGATTAATAATAGGTCATGTCCGACGATCTCGCTCGAAAATTCAATTAATTTCCCATTTAATCAAGTGATTCAAAGTATGTGCATGATGGGGGGTCAGGGACGCTGCTAAGGTTGACTCGGTGAAGCGCAGCTCTGTTCTGCTCTTAAAAATTATATCACAATGTCATATACACATTCCTTTTTTTGTGTCTATTGTAAGGAAATGTCATTTAAATCCAGGATTGACAATAACCAATAAAGAAACCTGAAACGTTCTTCAAAATGTAAATATGGAAAAAAACCAGGCAACTGTTTCCAAACAAACATTATATCTCAGCGTGCTGGTCGTTTTCATTGCCGGCTTTGTCTGCGGGGTAGTGTTCACCGTCATGAAGTCGGATCCCGCCACCACGGTGGCAAACAACTCCGCCCAGCAGACCGCCCAGTCCCAGCAGGAAGCCCAAGCCATTGTCAATCTCGAGGCCGAGGTAACTGCTAATCCTGACAACTACAATGCCTGGACCCAGCTCGGACATCTCTATTTTGACAGCAACCAGGTGAGCAAGGCTATCGGTGCTTACACAAAATCACTCGAACTCCACTCTGGTAATGCCAATCTGTGGACCGATCTGGGTGTCATGTACCGACGCTCCGGAGATCCGCAGAAGGCCCTAGAAACCTTTGATAAAGCCATGTCGATGGACAGCAGCCATGCCCCGTCACGCTTCAATAAAGGCATTGTCCTGCATTTCGACCTGGGTAAAACAGAGGAGGCAATCAAGTCCTGGCAGTCGGTGCTGGCCATCAACCCCGACTACCAGACTGCCAATGGCATGCCGCTTGCGGACCTGATCGCCCAGGTCCAGGCCCAGGCTTCAGAAAGCAGTAACTGACTCAGACATCAACCAGAAAAGGAGTACATTATGAAATTCGAAACCATCGCCCTGCACGGCGGTCAAACCGTAGATCAGGACACCTTGTCCCGGGCCGTGCCGGTATACCGTACCAGCTCGTATGTATTCAAGAGCACCGAACACGCCGCCAACCTCTTTGCCCTGAAAGAACTGGGCAACATCTATACCCGCATCGGTAACCCCACCCAGAACATCTTGGAACAGCGGGTCGCCCAGCTCGAAGGCGGAGCGGCCGCCCTGGCCCTGGCTTCGGGGACTTCGGCCATCTTTTACACGATCATCAATATCTGCTCACAGGGTGACGAGATCATCTCTGCCAACAATCTGTATGGCGGCACCTACATCCAGTTCGACTCGATCCTGCCCCAGCTCGGTATCAATGTTAGATTCGTTGACCCCGACGATCCGCAGAACTTTGCCCGGGCGATCAACGAGAAAACCCGGGGCATATTTATCGAAACTATCGGCAACCCGACGATGAACGTGGCCGATTTCGAGGCTATTGCCGCCATTGCCAAAGAACACCATCTGCCCCTGGTGGTCGATTCAACCTTCACCACGCCCTACCTTTTCAAGCCCATCGAGTATGGCGCCGATGTGGTGATTCATTCATTGACCAAATGGATGGGCGGGCACGGCACCGGAATCGGCGGCATCGTCATAGATGCCGGCAAGTTCGACTGGACCGACCCGAAGTTCAAGATCTACAACGAACCGGACGCCTCCTACCACGGGCTGCGTTATGCCCACGATCTTGGCGACCTGAACCCAGTTGCCTTTGCCCTGCGCATGAGGCTGGTGCCGCTGCGCAACCTGGGCGCCAGCATCAGTCCGGATAATTGCTGGATTTTCCTGCAGGGAATAGAAACGCTCGGCCTGCGCATGGAGAGGCATTGCAGTAATGCCCAGGCGATAGCTGACTTCCTCAGCAGCCACGAGGGCGTCGACTGGGTCTACTATCCCGGGCTCAAAGGATCACCCGGACATGATAACGCAGTCGCCTACCTGAAAAACGGTTTCGGCGGAATGGTTGCCTTCGGTATCAAGGGGGGGCACGAGGCAGGCCGGAAATTCATCGAGGAACTCCAGCTGGTTTCCCATCTTGCCAATGTCGGCGACGCCAAGACCCTGGCCATTCATCCGGCTTCAACCACCCATTCGCAGCTCTCTGCGGAACAGCTTGCGGAATCCGGAATCACCGATGCCATGGTCCGACTCTCCATTGGAATCGAGCATATCGACGATATCACCGCGGACATCGAGCAGGCCCTGCAGAAAGCCGCATCCTGATATACCAGGGGGCGATGGTGAACAATTCGGATTCATACCTCGAGGTCGGCTCGGCCGGAGTGGTAGAGAAGCAGTTCTTTACCTACGCCGAGCCGCCCGACCAGATGATCCTGGAGAGCGGCGCCAGTCTCGGGCCCATCACCATCGCCTACGAAACCTGGGGAAAACTGTCAGCCAAGCGGGACAACGCCGTGCTGGTGGCCCACGCTTTCTCGGGCGACTCCCATGCCGCCGGTTTTTATCCCGATGACCCGGAGGATGCCAAACCGGGTTGGTGGGACTCTATGATCGGGCCCGGAAAAGGGTTTGACACGGATAAATATTTCGTCATCTGCGCCAATATCCTGGGCGGCTGCATGGGTACCACCGGCCCTTCTTCCATTAACCCGGAGACCGGTGCGCCCTTCGGCCTTGATTTTCCGATGATGACCGTGGGCGACATCATCGAATCGCAAAAAGCCCTGCTCGACCATCTGGGGATCTCCTCGCTGCATACGGTGGTAGGCGGTTCGGTGGGAGGGATGCAGGTGCTGGAATGGTGCGTGCGTTACCCGGATCTGGTCCGCTCCGCCATACCCATCGCCACGACCATGCGTCATTCGGCCCTGGCCATAGCCTTCAACGAAGTGGCACGGCAGGCCATTATGGTCGATCCCAAATGGAACAGGGGCAACTACTACGACTCCGAAAAACCCGACTTGGGCCTGTCGGTGGCCCGCATGATCGGCCACGTCACCTACCTGTCCGACGAGGCCATGCGCCGTAAATTCGGCCGCAAGCTGCAGAACAAGGCGAACTTTTCCTATGGATTTGACGTCGACTTCATGGTCGAAAGTTATCTGCGCTACCAGGGTTCCAAGTTCGTCAAACGTTTCGATGCCAATTCGGTACTCTACATAACCAAGGCGGCAGACTATTTCGATCTGGTCAACAGGGAGCCGCCGGCCAAGTCGATCCAGGACATCCGCGGGATGAAAATAAAGTTCCTGGTAATCAGTTATACGTCCGACTGGCTCTATCCCACCTACCAGGCAAAAGAACTCATCCAGGCCCTGAAACGGGCCGACCTCGACGTCAGTTTCTGTGAAATCGAGGCCGACTGTGGGCATGATGCCTTCCTGATACCGGATAAAAGGCTGGGAACCCTGATCGGAGGATTTTTAGATGGTGTTCCCCGAAACTGAGCAAATGCGTTTTGATCTGCAGGTCATCGCTTCCTGGATCGATCCAGGATCGAGGGTGCTCGACCTGGGCTGCGGACACGGTGAGCTGCTGGCCTGGCTCCATGTTCACAAGCAAGTCAGCGGGGTCGGCATCGAACAGGACGAAGAGAAAGCCGCCTACTGCATCGCCAACGGGCTGAGCGTCCTGCAGGGGGACTTCAACGATGAGGTGGACGACTACCCGGACAAGCGCTTCGACTATGTAATTCTCAGCCAGACCCTGCAGCAGGTCTACGAACCGGCCCGGCTGCTCTATTCCCTGTCCAGGATCGGCCGGCGGTTCATCGTCAGTTTCCCCAACTTCAGCCATTATTCGATACGATTCCAGTTGCTGCTCAAAGGTATGGCCCCCAAAAGTGAAGAACTTCCCTACAACTGGTACGATACCCCGAACATCCGGGTCATAACCCTGAAGGATTTTAAAAATTTTGCCAGGGATGTCGGCTACCGCATCGTTGAGGAAACGGCAATTAAAACAGATCATCACGCCAATTATGGCAGCGTGGTAAAATCGTTGAGCAATCTCAGGGCAACCTACGGAATTTTCATGATCGAAAAAGAGGCCTGACCATGAGCACAGAAAATAACACGGTAAAGGAACTCAGTGTCACCATGGTGGGTGAACTCTGCGACCATCAGCACGTGAGCGCCGCCTCCAAGCATCACCTGATCCCGGAAGTGGTTGATAAACTGATGCAATCCTGGAGCACCAAGGATTGCTACGATCACATCAGTCCAGTGGCAATCCCGTCGCACAAGGCGATCATCGATATCATCAAGCAGGCACGGCGTATCCTGTTTCCGGGGTATTTCACCTCGGCCAGCCTGCACGCCTCCAACCTGGAATATTACATCGGCAAGGAAACTACGGAGCTCTACGATAAGCTCTGCGAGCAGATATCCATGGCCATTCGCCATGACTGCCGACGACAGGAGAAGCCCTGCACCAACTGCGAGCAGCGGGCCAGCGAGCTGGCCTACCGTTTGATCACCACATTGCCGGGCATCGCCTCGATTCTGTCTCAGGATATCAGGGCCACCCTGGAAGGTGATCCTGCCTCCAAGAGTCCCGACGAGGTGATCTTCAGTTACCCGGGACTGCTGGCAATCACCGTCTACCGGCTGGCTCACGAGCTATACAAACTGCAAGTGCCGATCATACCAAGAATCATGACCGAGTGGGCCCACGGCGAGACCGGCATCGACATCAATCCCGGAGCCCAGATCGGACCGGGACTGTGCATCGATCACGGCACCGGTGTGGTCATTGGAGAAACCACCATCATCGGTAAAAACGTACGACTCTACCAGGGTGTCACCCTCGGAGCCTTATCCCTGCCCAAAGATGCCGTCGAGTCTCTGCGTCATCAAAAACGGCATCCTACCCTGGAAGACGACGTCATCGTCTATTCCAATACCACAATTCTCGGCGGAGATACCGTCATCGGAGCCGGATCTGTCATTGGCGGAAATATCTGGCTCACCGAAAGCGTCAGTACCGGCACAAGAGTACTGCTGAAACGACCGGAACTGATCTACCGCAACTCAAAACAGCCCCTATGACAGGAGGACATCATGGCTCTTTCACTGACCCAAACCTACGGTTGCACACCGCTGCTGACCCTGCAGCGCCTGGGCAAGGAAACAGGTGCCATTCTAATGGGTAAACAGGAATCGAGAAACCCGATGGGCAGCGTCAAATGCCGCATTGCCGTAGCGATGATTGAAGCAGGCATCCAGGACGGCCTGATCAACGAAGATACCCTCATCGTCGAACCGACCAGCGGCAACACCGGTATCGGCCTTGCCTTTGTCTGCGCCTCCAAAGGGTTGCGGCTGCTGCTTACCATGCCCGACAGCATGAGCGTCGAGCGGCGGACCCTAATGACCCACCTCGGGGCCGAACTGGTATTGACACCGGCAGCTGAAGGTATAAAAGGGTCGATCGCCAAGGCCGAGGCAATCCTGGCCGAAAACGACAACAGTTTCATGCCCAACCAGTTTACCAACCCGGCCAATCCGGAGGTTCACAGGAAGAGCACCGCCGAGGAAATCTGGCTTGACACCGACGGCAAGATCGACATCTTCATCGCCGGCGTCGGCACCGGCGGCACCATCACCGGGGTTTCAGAAGTACTTAAAAAGCGCAAGCCGACCCTGCACACGATCGCCGTAGAGCCGGCCAATTCGCCAGTGCTATCCGGAGGCACCCATAGCCCGCACAAGATTCAGGGGATTGGCGCGGGCTTCGTGCCCGAAGTGCTCAACACGGACATCCTCGACGAGATCATAACCGTCACCAACGAAGACGCCTTCGAGACCGCCAGGCTGCTGGCCAGCAAAGAGGGGATCTTCTGCGGTATTTCATCAGGGGCTGCCGGATGGGCGGCACTGCAGGTTGCCGCCAGACCGGAAAACAAGGGGAAGAACATCGTCTTCATCATGCCCGACACCGGTGAGCGCTATCTGAGCACCGATCTGATCAGCAGTTGACGAGCGGGACTGAGGCGCTCACCAGACCCCGCTTAGTGCGGTGTTGCAGAACGGGCAGCTGCCTTGGGCGAGCAAATTCTGCCGCACCGTAAACCCGTGGCGGTGAATGATTGTTTTCGCGCAGGCCGGGCAGCAGGTATCCTCTCCGCCGCCGCCGTGGACGTTGCCGATGTAGACGTGGCGCAGCCCCGCAGCATGGCCGATGTCCCTGGCTCTATTCAGGACCTGGGAGGGGGTCGGGAGTCGATCGGTCATTTTATAAGTAGGCCTGAAGGCCGACACATGCCAGGGCAGGGCCGGGTCCACTGAACAGATGAAGGCGGCCAGGCGCTGTAGCTCTTCTTCTGAATCGTTTAGTTCCGGAATCACCAAAGTAGTCGCCTCCACCCAGACCCCCCGGTCCCGGAAATATCTGACATTGTCCAGCACCTGCTGGAGACTGCCCCCGCAGATCGAACTGTAGAACTCCTCGGAAAATGCTTTTATATCGATATTGATGCCGTCCAGCACCTCCACCAGCGCAGCGGCCGCATCGGAACTCATGTAGCCATTCGAGACAAAGACATTTTTCAACCCCTGGCGCTGGGCCAGTTCTGCGCACTCGTAGGCAAACTCGAAAAACACGGTGGGCTCCGAATAAGTGTAGCTGATGGAGGCGCACCCCGCCATCCTGGCAGTTTCTACAATGTTTTCGGGCTCCTTTCTGAGATGCGGAATCCGCTGCACCTGTGGTCCCGCCTGCGAGAGCGAATAGTTCTGGCAATGCAGGCACTTGAAATTGCAGCCCACGGTGGCGATCGAATAGGTCAGCGATCCGGGCAGAAAATGAAAGAGCGGCTTCTTCTCGATGGGATCGACATGCTCCGCCGATACCTTGCCGTAGGAAAGCGTGTAAAGCACCCCGTCGCGGTTCTCCCGGACCCCGCAGATGCCCCGGCGGTTGTTTTTTATGTGGCAGTGATGCGCACACAGCCCGCAGATCACCGTATCCCCGTCTGATTGATAGAAACGCGCCTCTTTCATCTGACCATTTCCCAGCTGTCGTTCTGGCGCAGGTAGCAGGGTCTAAACTGGGTTTTGTATTGCATCCCCGATACGTCATCGATGTAGTAGCCCAGGTAGAGGTACTGAATATTTTTCTGCCGGCAGAAATCAATCATGGTGAGGATATTGAAAGTACCCAGGCTGCGGGCCGCTTCGCTGGTGTCGAAATAAAAATAGACTGCATTCATCCAGTTTTCACCTATATCGATAATGCCGTTGCCCAATAGGCGGCCGTCCTTGCGGTAGTGGAGTTCGAGCGAGGTGACGATATGGTTGAGAAAAAACCCCGAATAATAGCCCAGTGCGGTGTTGTTCTTCTGCGGGTATCGGTTGGTAAGAAAATGTTCGCAAAGATCGAGATTTTCCTCGCTCATCTGGACCGAATTGAAATGCACGGAGAGATCACTGTTTTTCTTAAGAGTACGGCGTTGGTTTCTGTTGGGCTTGAATTCTGCCGGATGCAGTCTGATAGGTACACACCGTCGGCAATCTAGGCAGCGCATTGTATAGAGACTATTGCCGTTACGCCGGTAACCGGCGGCGAGAAAAAGCTCCATGATACGATCGGTGATGGGCCCGAACAGGGCCTGGTAAAAGGTCGCTGTATAGGGAAGCTGGTAGGGACATTCCATCGACATGTTGATGAAATAGCGGTCCAGCCTGCTCTGCAGCCTGGCAAATTCAAGCTCGCACTGGCGATCGTACATCGACATTGGCGCCCCCGACCCCACGTCCTTTAAACGAGTCCCTGGTCGAGCATGGCGTTGACCACTTTAATGAAGCCGGCGATGTTGGCCCCGATCACATAATTTCCATCCGCACCGTAGCTGCCGGCAGCATCGATACAGGTACGGTGAATCGACTCCATGATATGCTTCAGGCGACTGTCTACCTCCTCGCGGGGCCAGGCCAGGCGCATCGAGTTCTGGGCCATCTCCAGGCCGGATACGGCTACGCCGCCGGCATTGGCCGCTTTGCCGGGGCCATACAGAATTTTGTTGTCGATGAACAGATCGACAGCCTCAGGTGTGGACGGCATGTTGGCCCCTTCACTGACCAGATAGACACCATTGGCCAACAATTTGGCCGCGTCCTTGTCGTTGATTTCGTTCTGGGTTGCAGCCGGGAAGGCACAGTCGGCTCGATGGTCCCACAGTGGATTGTGGTCAAGGGCTGGATCAACCGCGGTATACACGGCATGGGGATAGGCATTCAGGTAGTCGCTGATCCTGCCCCGCCTGATATTTTTCAGATCCATGACAAAGTCGAGCTTTTCCCTGTCGATACCCTGTTCGTCGTATATATAGCCGGACGAGTCGGACAGCGTGACCACCCGGCCGCCCAGATCGATGATTTTCTCGGTAGTGAACTGGGCGACGTTGCCCGATCCCGACACCAGGCAGGTTTTACCCTCCAGCGACTCACCCCGGGTGGCCAGCATCTCGGCGGCGAAATAGACGACGCCGTAGCCGGTGGCCTCCGGCCTGATCAGGCTGCCGCCCCAGTTAAGGCTCTTGCCGGTCAATACCCCGGTGAATTCGTTCTTCAGTTTTTTATACATGCCGAAGAGGTAGCCGATCTCCCTGGCCCCTACCCCGATATCGCCGGCCGGAACATCGGTGTTGGGACCGATGTGGCGATAGAGCTCAGACATGAACGACTGGCAGAAGCGCATCACTTCCATGTCCGATTTGCCTTTCGGGTCAAAATCGGAGCCGCCCTTGCCGCCGCCCATGGCCAGGGTGGTAAGTGAGTTTTTAAAGACCTGTTCGAAGGCCAGAAACTTGATGATTCCCAGATTCACCGAGGGGTGAAACCGCAGCCCTCCTTTATAGGGTCCGATGGCGCTGTTCATCTCCACCCGGAACCCGCGATTCACCTGCACCTGGCCGTTGTCCGCCATCCAGGGAACCCGAAACATGACCACCCGTTCCGGCTCGGTGATGCGTTCGAGAACCGCCTGCTGACGGTACTCCGGATTGCGGTCCAGCACCGGCTTGACCGACTCGATCACCTCTTCGACGGCCTGATGGAATTCATACTGTTCAGGATCCCTCGCCTGAATCATTTCGACAATCTGTTCCATTGACTTCTCCTTTTCTGATGAATTACGACTCCTCAGTCGTACAGGTACGGTTTACAAGATCCTCCCGGTAGAGCACGATACCCTTTGATTCCGGTCCTTCGCACTTAATGGTCAAAGAATAGTCCAGTCTCAGATGCCTGACCCATGTGCCGTCATCGTCGCACGGATAGTCGAGCAGCCAGTCCCAGTCGACCCGATCGCCGTTGCTGCCGTTGTTGCCGTTCTTCTCGTCGACGGTCAGATAGGGAATGCCCAGCGAGGTGATATTCTGAAAGAAATGCGACCCCTGGGAAGGGTCGGCCCTGAGCAGTGTGCTTCTCACTTCAACTATGGCCTGCACAGCACTGATATCGACCCACTGTACCGGAATACCGAGCCAGTGATCGTTGGTGCCCCAGCGGCCTGGTCCGATCAGTAGGTGGTGTCTCCCTTCTGCCTGGATTAGCCGGTTAAACTCTCCGATCTCACGGGCAATGTTTCTTGTCTCGGCGGGATCGAAGGCATCTGGTTTAACGAAAATGATGTCCGTGACAGTAGATATTCTGCCGTGCCCCAGACTCTGGGTGGAGTAAATGATAGACTGTTCGATTTCGTGATCGCAGATACCCACATCGACCCGCTCTCCACCAGTCACCATCGGCCTGATCTGGAGCAGGTAAAAGGTTGACTGGTCAAGCGTTTCGCCGAGTTGTACGGCAAATTCGATCTCCACTTCGCTGCCCATCGCGGTGCGTCCAATGATCAGCAGCTCCGAGAGAATCTCCCCGAGCGGATAGAGGGAATATTTGAGTATCTGGGCAAAGGTCAGGATTTTCACCCCGGGCATGTTCACGTCCCTGATCCGGTGCTCCTCGGGGACATAGGTAGAAGCCAGCAGACCCACGGGTGCATCTGCAGCAATGCTCTGCACGTCGTACCTGGTGAGGTTGGCATTGTGGCGGTTCAGGCAGGCTGAGTTCTCCATATCAAGCGCGTAGAGCTGGCGCTGACAATTTTCGAGAATGTCTTCGACCGTCGAGAACTGGATGAGTTTCTGCGGATGCGCCGGTGAAAAACGCAGGTTGCGCTCGCCCTCAACCACGGTTTTGCCAACACCCAGGGCAATATGGGCAATGCCCTCGGAGGGCTTCATGTCCTGAACCGGATAGTAGTTATGCGACTGGGCCACGCCGGAGACCGCCGGATACCAGCGTCCCTGGTAGTCTACCCCCACCAGTTCCTGGATGATGACCGCCATGGAGTCATCCCGGCCGCCCGCCCCCACTCCCCGGGAAAATGCCTGGGGACTCTCAAACCAGGTAGAGGCATACACCATCTTCACCGCCGTTTCAAGCTGTCCGAGTCGTTCGTCGAACTCCTCGTGGTTGTTGGTCAGGAAATAAGTGGAATAGAGACCGGCATAGGGTCTGAACTGACCGTCCTCGAGCAAACTCGAGGAACGCACCGAGAGAGGGAAGTCACAGTGGTGCAGAAAAGCTTCGAGATCCTGCCTGAGCCAGGATGGCAGCCGGGCATCAATGAACAGGTCGGCAATGTGCTCATCACTCATTGCTGAGCTGAAAAACAAATTGTTCTGGCTGACGAAGTCATCAAAACCCTGGGCCGAAACGACCACCGACCGGGGGATGTTGACCCGGTGTTGGGAGAGCACCGAGTCGTCGGACTCGGACCGTTGCAAGCACCCCCACATGAAAGCCAGCCCTCTGGCCTTGCCGCCGATGGGTCCCTCGCCGATTTTAACAAATTCGTTGATTTCGGCATCGTAGGTGTCACGCTTGAAACCGGTGATAACTCCCTGCTGCCGAAGTTTTCTGAGTGATCTGACCTTGCTGACGATATTCTCGCGCATGGCCTCGACATTGTTGATATCACCGATGAAATCGCGATGCAGGCTGCGGGCCAGCCGAACTTCGGAGCGGGCCATCATCCAGTTGGAAAAGTGGTTGCGCAGGGCGTGATACTGCAGACATTCGTCGGGGACCTGGGTCAGCTCCCGCTCGAACTCAACGATGCTGGAGGCACTGCAGATCGGAGAGCCATCGGGCATTCTGAAGACGAAATCGCCGAAGCCCAGATAGGTGAGAAAAAAGTGATGTAATTCTTTGTGAATATCGGACGACTGTTTGGCAATGAATACGGCCGGGATTTCCTCGGCCCTTCTCCGGTTCTCTGCCTCCGAGGAGATCATGAGCAGGGGCAGATCGGGAACTTCTTCTCTGATCAGGGACAGAAAGCGTTCGCCTGCCCGTCCCTCAACCCTGCCCTCCTGGGGAAACCTGGCGTCTGAGATAACGGCGAAGACGAATGGTTTATAGGTTTCATAGAGCTTCAAGGCTTCTTCATAACTGTGGGCCATGAGGATTTTAGGCCGGGCTCTCATCCTCAACAGCCGGTGCCGCTCATTGATGCTCTCATCGAGAACCGACTGGGTCTGCCTGACCACTTCACGGTAGATGGCCGGTAGGAAGAGTGAGCGATAATCGGGTGAATCCTCGACGTAAATGATCACCCTGACCATGGCCCTGGCAGTGTCGTTATCAACGTTGGCATGGTCTTCGACGTTTTTGATGATGGCCATCAGCAGGTCGTCTTCACAGCACCATAGATAGACGTCGTCGATTGACTTGCGGTCCAGGTTCGGCGGCAGAGGAAAAAGACTCCGCAAATTATGGGTGAGGAGCACCACCGGCAGGTTGGGATTGGTCTCTTTGATCTGCCGCCCCAGATTGAAGGCATTCATTCCCGCCAGGTAGGGCATGGTAATAACCAGATCGTATTTTTTCGCTTCGATGGCGGCAAACGCCTCCTCACCAGTGGACACCCTGGTCACTCGTGGCGCCTTGCTC
>JAHEER010000217.1 GCA_024640625.1 Desulfobulbaceae bacterium | reverse complement strand
CCGCAACCCGGCGGTCGGCACGCCGCAGACCAGAATCTTTCCCTCGGTCGGCTGATAAAAACCGCTGACCAGGTTGAACACGGTGGTCTTGCCGGCGCCGTTCGGGCCGATCAAGCCGGTCAGCTCACCCGGCATCAGCTGGACATTGAAATCGCTGACTGCAGTCAGGCCGCCGAAGCGCTGAGTCAGGCCTCGTATCTCGAGAACCGGGGCATTCTCTGTCTGTGTAAGAGACTGTGTCATCACTTAAACCTGTAAAACTTTTTCAGCCAGGGAAAGACATCGCTGAGTTCCCGGTTGCCCATGATCCCTTCCGGGCGGAACTGCATGACAATCACCAGCAGCAGGGGAATCATCACCCACTTGATCACGCCTGCCGAGGGCTCCCACTCGGGAAACATCCAGGTCACCGGAGAGAGCAGCCCGTCGATCAGCGCCTGGGAGCGAAGCACTTCCAGCAGCAGGGTAAACAGGATCGCGGAAATCACCGCACCTGACAGGGATCCCATGCCGCCGAGATAGACCATGACCATGGCCTCGGTCGATTTCAGGATGTTGAATGACTGCGGGTTGACGTAGCCGATGATATGTGCGTAGAGTCCGCCGGCACAGCCGGCCAGGCCGGCAGCGATCATGAAGTTAATGATCTTGATCTTGTTGGTGTTGACGCTCATGATCTCGGCGGCTACTTCATCCTGGCAGATGGCGTTCACGCCCTTGCCGTATGTGGAGCTGATGAAGCGCCTGATCACCCAGACGTTAAAGGCGGTAAACAGCATCACCCAGAACAGCATCCAGGGGCCGTCAAAGATATCGATCATCGCCCAGACGGTGTCTTTCATTCCCTGGAAGCCGCGCGAGCCGCCGATGAAATCCATGTTCTCGAGGGCCGATATGATCATGTAGTTGACGGCGATGGAAATGATCGCCAGGTAGTCGTCACGGGTTTTGAACGATGGAATCGATACCAGCAGCGAGGAGACGGCGGCCACCGCGCCGCCGATCAGCAGGATAATCGGGAACACGAAGAGTACGGAACTGGCCGGCAGCAGAGGGTCGCCGAACTTGGTGCCGAAGCAGAACACCGAGATCATCGAGGTAATGTAGGCGCCAACGCACATGAAGCCGGCATGACCGCAGGTGAATTCGCCCATGTTGCCATTAACCAGGTTCAGACTGGTCGACATCATGATATTGATGCCGATGGTCATGGCGACGATCTGGATGTAACTGTCGATGAAGCGGTAGTGAGCGGCGACCAGCAATCCGACCGCGAAGAGGACCATGAGAACGTTGAGAGAATATTTTTTCATAAATTTTCTCCCAACCTATATCTTGGTCGACTGCGGCATGCCGAACAATCCGGTCGGCTTCATCCACAGGATCAATAGCAAAATGGTAAAGGCGAACAGGTCACGATAGGAGGACGGGAAGACCGAGACCACGCCGACTTCGATAAAACCTAGCAGAAAGCCGCCGACAAAAGCCCCCTTGATGTCGCCGATACCGCCGACCACTGCTGCGATAAAGGCCTTCCAGCCGATCAGCATGCCCATGAACGGTTCCAGGACCGGGTAGCTCATGGCAAACAACAGGCCGGCGAGGCCGGCAAATCCTGAGCCGAGGACAAAGGTGACGACGATGATGTTGTCCATCGGGATGCCCATCAGCGGAATGGCAAACTTGTCGTAGGAGATCGCCCGCATCGCCATGCCGACCCGGGTTCTGGTGACCACCCATTGCAGGAACAGGAACACCACGATCGCTGCGGCAATGACCAGAACCTTCAGGTTGGTTATGGAAACACCGCCGACATCCCAGATCTGTTTTTCGATCAGTTCGGGAAATTTCAAGCGGCTGGCACCGAGCACCGCCAAGTTGGAGTATTCCAGGATCAGTCCGCACATCAGCGCTGTGATAACCACGTAGAGGCGGTGCGCCCCTTTGCGCCTTAAAGGCCGGTAGGCGATTCGCTCCAGAGTCACGCCGACGCAGGAGGTCAACAACATGGTCAAGGGTACGGTGATCAGGAAGACCAACGCCGGGGACAGCCCGACCAGCGGGCCGAGCAGAAAGCCGGCGAGAAAGAATGAGATGTAGGCTCCGACCATGAAAATATCGCCATGGGCGAAGTTGATCAGGCGCAGCACCCCATAGACGAGGGTGTAGCCGAGCGCGATGAGAGCGTAGAAGCTCCCCCACTGCAGGGCGTTTAAGACGTTCTGAAAAATGAAATCCACTTCGGATTCTTCCTTGGGTAGAGCGTTTGATGTGCGAGTCAGCTAAGCGCAGCAAAGCGGGGGCCCGAAGGCCCCCGCACAGTTTGGACTGGGTTTATGTCCCTTGTTGTTACTCGGGGCAGACAGATTCTTCGAACTGGAAGCTGCCGTCATCGGCAACTTTGACGATAACAGCGCACTTGATCGGGTCGCCCTGCTCGTCGAACTTGGACGAGCCGGTGACGCCGTCAAAGGATTTGATCGCGGCCAGGCCGTCGCGGATCAGTTCACGCATCTTGCGCGGGTTGGAGTCGACCTTGCCGGCGTTCTTGATGCCTTCGACCAGCAGACCGATGGAGTCCCAGGTCAGGGCGGCGTAATCGGCGGGCTCGGAGCCGTACTTTTCCTTGTAACGGTCGATAAAGACCTTTGTTGCTCCCTTGGCGCCGGCGGCAGCGTAGTGTGTGGAGAAGTACTGGCCGTTACATTGCTCACCACAGAGTTTCACCAGGTCGGGAGTGCCCCAGGAGTCGGAACCCATGAAGGGGCCCTTGTAGCCGAGATCGCGCGCTTGCGGGACGATCAAGGCAACCTGGTTGTAGTTTTCCGGAACGAAAATAAAGTCAGGCTTGGCAGCGATGATGGTGGTCAGCTGAGCCGAGAAATCTTGGTCCTTGGTGCCGTTTGACTCGTAAGCAACGACCGGGCCGAGTCCTTTTGCTTCCCAGGCGGCTTTAAAGACTTCGGCCAGGCCGACCGAGTAGTCATTGTTGACATCGTAAAGAACGGCAGCCGTTTTCGCGCCAAACTTTTTGGCGGCAAAGTTTGCTACAACCGGACCCTGGAAGGGGTCAAGGAACGCTGCG
>JAHEER010000216.1 GCA_024640625.1 Desulfobulbaceae bacterium | reverse complement strand
AGGACATTTCGACGCTTCAACTCATTGAATAGTGACAACGGAGGATCTCTCGTTGGCTGTTGTTGCATTTAACTTTAATGGACCAGCCGATAAATACCAGAAAAACTGATGGAAATTTACTGTTGAGCTATGACCTGATGGACCGCTTCTGGCCGTTAGCAGAAGTTTTACATCCTGAATTTAGCGTCTGAATTTGTTCCGCTCTTCGACCGGAAGCGGAACTGGCCCTCTGGCTGTATACAATCTCCGCTTCCGAACCTTTTTGGAACTTATCACCCCGAGGCGTCCAACCGCAAAAATCCGCCAAGAATCTTGATCAGGGAGTAACCGCTAAAGTGGTGGAGCAGAATTAAGAGAGGGAGATATCCACCAGATAAAACATCTGTAAAGATATCTCCCACCCAATTCCTATTGTGTTGTGTATAGATACCTCTATCTATCTCTATCTGTTAATGGAACCATAACATGTATAAGAGTATCCCCGACACCGGGAGCGTTAGGGTCTCCCCACATTACATAGGGGCCGCCAGCATTGGGGTCTGGCGGCAAGTCAGCAATTTCTAACTTAGTAGGAAACAACATCATAAGATGGGGACCTTCCTGATCCCATAGGCCATCTGGATTAGTTCCCGTAGGATCGTTATTATCTACCCGAGCGTCACCGCGCAGCATATAGGAATAACCGACATTTTCAGTTTCAAAGGTCCATGGGACCTGTTCGTAAAATAATGCTGCGGCAGCGTTCAACCATGCCATCCAGACCAGGTCATTACACATGGGGTGCTTATCACCGGGGTTAAGCGGAACCCCTGGAAAGCAGGTCCAGTCATTTGATCCTTCGCGCAAAACAGGCCAACCGTCGGCTAAGGTCCAGCCAGTCACATCCCTGATTTCTGCTTCAGCAGATATACTGCTGGGCGCAGCCTTCATTGCACGTTGAATTTTAGCGGCAGCAGATTCCTCAGATGCGACCACGTTGGTAGTCGAAACAGATAGCGCGATAAACGAAACCAGCAATAATCTGATTGCTTTCATAATCAAGTCTCCTCTCTATAGATTATCTAGAGATTAAATTTACGATTAACCCCAACCTCTCTGGAAGCCATGCTTTTCGATAGATTCTCATACGTGGCCGGCCCCACGGAATTCCTATAAAAAGGATCCGTGCTAAGGTACATGTTAGGCAGCCGGTACGAATACTGCGTGATCAGAAAGCAATAATTTGCTGACAATTTGCTGATAAAACCTCTGAAAACTCGTAACAGCGTAAATTTTGTGTCATCGGCTGTGACCTTGAGCGGATTGGCCTGAGTTAAAACTGGGGGCAGACAGATTCGAATGATTTACGAATTTTCTGACTTAACACTGGACCTGGACCGGCACCTGCTGACTCGTGGCGGGCAGCCGGTCAAGCTGACGAAACTCAGTTTCAAGGTACTTCACGCATTGGTCCAGGCAGCGCCAGCGTTGATCTCACACGATGACCTGATCGACCAGGTCTGGGGACCCAAACGCGTGATTACGCCCGACAACCTTTCCCAGAGAATGAAGACGCTGAGGCAGTGCCTGGGTGATGATGCCAATCAGCCCATCTACATCGAGGGCGTGCGCGGGGAAGGCTATCGCCTGGTTCCCGAGGTCAAAATTCAGTCGGCACCCACAGCCAGCCGTTCATCCAGAAAACCCCTGTCTTCACGCTTGCTTGTGAGCCTGGTTGTGTTGGCGTTGGCTCTTGGTTACATCGCTTTCGACAAGCTTGTGCTCGACCCTGTCAAAGATAAGCAACCTGCCCAATCGGCGCTTCAGGAAGGCCACACTGCCACTTTAACCGAATCGCTCGGTGACAAATCCATTGCTGTACTGCCCTTTGAAAACCGCAGCAACCGCGAGGAAGACCAGTTCTTCACTGACGGTATGCATGACGACCTGTTGGCCACTATCGCCACGATCGGCTCGATCAAGGTAATCTCTCGAACCTCGGTTATGGAATACAGGGACACCGTAAAAAAGATTCCGCAAATTGCAAAGGAGTTGGGCGTTGCAAACATTCTCGAAGGTGGCATTCAACGTTCCGGTAATCAGGTGCGGATCAACGTCCAGTTGATTGATGCGGCAACCGACGAACATCTTTGGGCAGAAATCTATGATCGTGAGTTGACTGCGGCAAACCTGTTCGCCGTACAAAGTGAAATTACAAAAAAGATTGCCGATGCCTTACAGGCCGAGCTTTCTACAGATGAGCAACTACGCATTGATGCAAGACCAACCGACAACCTGTCGGCTTACGAGCTTTATTTGCGTGGTCGTTATTTATGGCAGCGCCGTGGCGATCAGAATATCCGGCACGCCATAACACTGTTCGAGCAGGCGACAGAGCTTGATCCACAGTTTTCCCGGGCCTGGTCGAGCCTGGCGGCGACGCACTTCACATTGCCGGTGTATTCTGACTCACCGAGGAGTGAACATTATCCCCTGGCGGTCTCCGCTGCACACCAGGCCCTGGCGCAGGATAATTCCCTGGCGGAGGCCTATGCAGTTCTGGGCGGTCTGGCTGACATGGATGCAAAATGGGCAGAGGCGGAAACACTTTTCTTGCTTGCCCATGCCAATGAACCACTGAATTCGACTGCACACCTATGGTACAGCGAGCACCTGTTCAAGCTGGGCCGTCTTGATCATGCGCTTGAAGAAGCCCTGATCACTTATCAACTGGACCCATTGCACCCTGGCACCAATGCTTTTCTCGGGTGGATCTATTTTTATCTGAACGATACCAGCAACGCCTTGAAGTATGGTGCGGCCGCATGGGATTTAGGCCATACCTCGGGGCTGTACTTTCAGGCGTGGATGAACCTGCGTATCGGGGAATTCGAGCGGGCCGTTGGCTTCGCAGAGCAGTGGGATGAACGGATGGCAGAAAGATTCGACAATCTCCAAAATCCTCTAACGCTAAAACTATTTATCGAGGCAAAGATCGATGCAGGGAAAAGACCGTCGTTTCTCGAGACGCTCGCAGAGCATGAAACAATCGATTTTATTCAGATTCTGTTCACGGGTTATGTCGGTTTTGACCGGATCGATGAAGCC
>JAHEER010000108.1 GCA_024640625.1 Desulfobulbaceae bacterium | reverse complement strand
AACCCATATACCGGTCAGCGGATTCCCGGTCCTCCGGAAGACAAGAGAGTGCTGTTTGCGGAGTTAACCTATCCTTTCAAGGAAAAGCCGGAATCACTCAGCTTTATCCCTCCGCTCGACAACAAAGGTTTCCCAGAGGTAGCAATGGGCTTTGTTTGCTACCACCTCGGTGTCCCGGTAGTCGATTTCAGACAGTTGTCGGCTCAGAGTACGGTTAATCTTGTCTGGGATGACCCCTGGTACTCGAAATTTAAGAAAAAACAGCTTCGCCGTACACTTGAGTCAGGTGTCCGCACCTTTTTGTATATAGAGCCCTATGAAGTCCGTCATGAGATTCTGGTACGCGTCAAAGATATGATGACCTGGATGGATTTCGACCTGCGCGGCGATACATATATCGAGGAAGACGAATTCGACAAGGTTCGGCAACAGATCGCCGATTTCTTTATGGGGCACGAGCATGTGCTAATAGACGGCAAACAGCTCAAACCGATTCTCGATCGAACGGCCTATGTGGAATCTTCGATGTCTCGCAGCCGCTTTATCGAGATCCCTGAACGAGTGCCGCTCAATACTGCAATGATCGGCATCGTAATCACCTATCTGACCGATGGCATCCCCCAGGAAGTGGTGACCGAGTGGAACCTGTTCTCTAAGAGGGTACAGAAGGTAACCGCCAGGATGACCGATCCGGCTGGACCGTTCCCCTATGATCTTACCCCCGATGACAATGTTCTGAAATGGAACAATTATCTAAAAACCTACACGATCCCGACGGTTGACAAGATTACCGTTAATGAAACACATCGGGGAGTACCGGTCCCTCTACTCAGCCTTGCCTGTGCAGCCCTGTTGTTACCCGTTGGCTATTATGCCTATCGCCGCCGGCGGAGATCACAGCCAGTCAAATTGCCGGTTTTTTTAATTGGTGTTCTGATTATCGGAATCGTAGTTTTTTCCCCTTTCTACCATTTTTCTGTCGGCACCAATGCACGTGCCGGCCAGATCAGTGCTGATGACAGCAAGGCAATAACCCTTTCACTGCTGAAAAACGTCTATCGTTCATTTGATTTTCGGGAGGAAGAAGACATATATGACAAACTGGCAATCAGTGTCAGTGGTGACCTGCTCACAGATATCTACCTGCAGAGCAGAAAATCCATGTTGATCGAGCAGGCCGGTGGGGCCCAAGCCAAGGTCAAACAGGTTGAAGTACTCCAGACAGACGTACAGGAATCAAAAACGCAGAAAGGTGCACTTGATGTTAGAACAAAGTGGACTGCAATAGGTTCTGTCGGTCACTGGGGTCATATTCACACTCGGCAAAATGTCTATGATGCTATCTTGACCATTTCGGTAATAGATGAATCCTGGAAAATTACCGGGCTTGAGGTACTGGAAGAAAAGCGTGTTGACCCTTATACCGCCACCCAGGCTCAGCCTGCAGAAAAAGGGAGCAGCTAAAGTTTGGAAGAGACTGAACGACCTGAAATACTGCAGCTTACTGATATCAAATTCTCTTACCGATCCGGAGATTTTCATCTCAATATCCCTAATTTGACCGTTTTAACGGGGGAAAAGGTTGCAGTCATCGGACCCAGTGGCTCCGGTAAAACGACCCTTCTTAGCCTTGCGGCCGGCATTCTGACTCCAAAAAAGGGCAATGTCACCATTGACGGTCAAGTAATAAACGCCAAGGGTGACAAGTCACGACGGGATTATCGAATTTCTAATATAGGCTTCATCTTCCAGGACTTTGGACTGATTGATTACCTCGACATAAGGGATAATATTCTTCATCCCTACCGCATCACCAAGGCGCTGAAGCTGGACGCTGAAGTGAAAGACAGAGCCCGATTGCTTGCTGACCAGATAGGCATTGGAAATAAACTAAGACGCCATCCCGCAGATCTCTCCCATGGGGAACGGCAACGAGTCGCCATCTGTCGGGCCCTTTTGCACAAGCCCAAACTGATACTGGCCGATGAAGCGACAGGCAACCTTGACCCGGACAATAAAATACACATCTTGGATCTGCTGTTTCAAACCGTGCAGGAGCAAAAGGCAACGATACTTGCTGTCACGCACGACCAGGAACTCCTTACTCATTTTGACCGGGTAATCAACTTCCGTGATTTTCTTTCGGGAGGGCAAGATGAAAAATAGTCTCTATCTTGCCTACCGGTATTTGAGCTTCAACAAAATAAGATCGCTTGTTCTTATCAGTTGCATCACAATTATTGCCGTACTGCCCCTGGCCCTTGAAACCCTGCTCAACGAAAGCGAGCGCCAGCTTGCTCTCAGGGCGGAAGAAAGCCCTCTTTTGATCGGAGCTAAAGGCAGCGCGCTTGACCTGGTTATGAACTCTCTCTACTTCAGTGATGAAATTCCTGAAACTATAACTATGGCCGCGGCCGAGCAAGTGATGGATAGTGATCTTGCCATGCCGATCCCGTTGTATATCCGTTTTCAGGCAAGGAATTTCCCCATTGTTGGTACGAGCCTTGATTATTTTGACTTCAGGGAACTGGAGCTGGCGCAGGGCACAATGTTTACCTCGCTGGGACAGTGCGTAATCGGTTCTGATGTAGCTGAAAAGCTGGGCCTTAAAGAGGGTGATTATATCGTTTCCTCACCGGAAAACCTGTTTGATATAGCAGGCGTCTATCCCTTAAAAATGAAAATAAGCGGTGTCTTGGTAGCCTCTAGCAGTGCCGATGACCGGGCGGTTTTTGTTGATGTCATGACGGCCTGGGTTATTCATGGACTTGGCCATGGTCATAAAGATGTCACCCAAACGACTGACGGCTCAGTTATTCTCAAGAAGGACAAGGGCAATGTCACCGCAAATGCCAAGCTTATGCAGTATGCAGAAATAACGGAAGAAAACATCGACTCGTTTCATCTGCACGGTGATCCAGCCACGTTCCCACTCACGGCTGTGCTTGCCATTCCCTATGATAAGAAATCGAGCACTATTCTCCAGGGAAGATATCTGAATAAAGACACGATCTACCAGATTGTCCGGCCCAAAGAAGTGGTCGACACCCTGATGGCTACTATTTTCAAGATCCGCAATGTACTTGATGCGGTCATCGTACTAGTCGGGTCGGCGACCCTGCTGGCATTGGTTCTGGTTTTTTCCCTGTCATTGAGACTACGGGAAGGTGAAATAGATGTTATTTTCAAAATTGGTTGCAGCCGGGCCACCACTGCTCGTCTACTTGGAGCTGAAATCTTTATCATCATTTTGGTAAGTGGAGTTATCTGTCTGGGCTTAATAAGTGTAATTGTTCAGTTCGATCAGGAGCTGGTAAGGAGTCTGTTCATATAGCTGTTCATTATGGAGAAAGGGATGGGACACAAGAAAGTAACTATACAGATAGGTCTGGTCTTCCTACTGCTTATACTGATGCCGCTACGGGGTCACGCTGAGAAGATATTCACCGTCTATACCGTCAATTATCCGCTCACCTATTTTGCCGAGCGAATTGGTGGTCCGCACATCGATGTGGTATTTCCAGCACCGGCAGATATAGATCCAGCCTTTTGGACTCCTGATGAAGAAACGGTACAAAAGTATCAGCAAGCCGATTTAATTATCCTCAACGGTGCGGGCTATGAAAAATGGACAAAGAAATATAGCCTGCCGATGTCTCGTTCCGTCGACACCTCGCGGTCCTTCAAGAAAAACCTTCTTCAGGTAGAGACCACCGTCACCCACAGTCATGGGCCTGGTGGTGATCACTCACATGGCGGCACTGCTTTTACCACCTGGCTTGACTTTTCCCAGGCAGCATTTCAGGCGGAAGCTATCTACAAAGCATTGTCACGTGGGATTCCAGACCATAAATCTGAGTTCACCAGTAACTTTCAATCACTGCAGCGGGACTTATTGGAACTTGATAAACAGATGGCTGCCCTGAGTGCACGTAACCCTGGCATTCCACTATTCGGTTCACACCCAATCTATCAATACCTAGCAAGACGCTATAAGCTAAATCTGAAAATGGTTATGTGGGAGCCGGATGCGGTTCCTGAAACAAATAAATGGCAGAATCTCCAGGAACTGCTCAAGGAACATCCGGCCAAGTGGATGATATGGGAAGGAGAGCCGCTGCCCGAATCGATACAGCGATTAAAAGAGATGGGAATGCAAGAACAAGTATTTTCGCCTTGTTTTGCTGTTCCTGATGAGGGGGATTTTCTCTCTGTTATGCTGCAGAACATTCATAATATAGGACTTATTTTCAAGTGAACACCTCAACGTTCAAATAGACTTGCCGGTGGAAAGTTCTACTGAAATTGAGAACAAGAAAAGTTTACCTTCTTCCTGTCGTGCCGAGATAAATCCACAACCTCGGGAGTCCCAATCGGGACAGAAATTGGTTATTGCCAGCCAGTGGGTGCGTAGCTGCAACGGCTGCAAGTCCCACCTGACCAAAGCCGAGCCGGCAGGTCAGTAGTGAAGTCTGCGGGTAAACCCGGTAACGGGAGTCCGAAGCCAGATGGATCAAGGATGCAGGCTCTGTATTGAGCCCCGAAATAGACAATCGTGGTCACATGATAGCTTCCGGTACATTGGAAGTGAAAGCCGACAGTCTCAGGAAACTGGAAGGCAGCAGAATTGGACACGCTATGGCCAGTGTCGAGTTCACCACCGGGGTCTGAGACCAGGGCATGCATTCACAGGGTAGGCGTGGGAACTCGGGAGAGCCAGTTGTTTCCTTGTCCAATTCACGGTGAGGAAGCCGTTTAAACTTCCAGGCGCATAGGCAGAGAAGACCCCGCCGCCTATGCGAGCCTTTTTTTTTAAAAGGGACACAAAAGCAGACGGGTAGACAAGGTACCAGGTGCGGACAGTTAAGAGCGAACAATCCTGGGATGGGCTTCTGGCAGTCTTAGCAGATCATAGTACCGAAGGACATATGTCCGGTAAGGTGGGGAACCAAGGCCCACGGGACCCACTGCAGGGAAGGAGAAACCAGGCATAACGCTTCTCTGGAGGGAAAGATGGATGGTACTCAGGGACCGCAATCCATGTCAACGACACTTCAGGAATTGCGCAAGCAAGAGGGCAGCAATGTTATGCGCCAGACGGAGTAAGACCTGTCTGGTAATACACGGGCGTAGAGCTTGTGTATTCTGAGGAACCGTGTGAGGGAAACCCTCACGCACGGATCTGTGGGGGGAGCGCCGGGTAACCGGTGCTTCTACCCGGAATCATCTGGGGACAAAAGCTGTTGCCTCTGACAAGAGGTTTGTTTTGGCAAGGCCTGCTTTAAACTTGAATCTGTCAGATTTCATCTGGACTATGACAATTAAAATCATGTTTTGTGCGTAAAAAGCCGGCCACCCCGCATAGAGCGACCGGCAGATGCCTATTTGTCTAATCTTACTGTCACCGGTACCGCCCGAGTGAAGGTATCATAAACCGGGGAATAAGTTGGACCTAATTGAATAATTTCTTCAAGCTTCTCAGGTGAGGCGTCAGCATCGATAGTCACGTACATCCGGATACTTTCATATCCTCTGGGGACGTCATCTTTTAACCCAAGGAAACCTTGCAGGTTGATATCGCCTTCAAGCCTCGATTCCATAGATCGGATGGTAACCCCCCTTGCTGCTGCATGATAAATAATAGATGTGGTAACACAAGCGGCTAAAGCTGTCAGAGCATACTCTACAGGATTGGGACCCTGATCGTTCCCCAGCAGAAGCGGGGGCTCATCTGCATCTAACACAAAAGGTTCCTTCCGATTGTGTTCTTGCTGAGTTCCATAGAAGTTTTTGATCGTGGTACGATTGTGCCCTCCATCCAACCACTCGTTGCTTGCCCTAAACTTAAACTTGGCAATTACCGGGGCGTTTTTGACGGCATCGATGGTTCCAAACAGTTCATCAACATTTACACCGTTAACAACATTTTTAATTTCGAGATTTTTGGCTGCCTGTTTCATTTTCGTTCTCCATTAGGAAAAGTTTGTATTTAAATCGCAATCTTTTCTGTTGCGATTACTGACGTACAACTCACGAATTGTGCCAGGTTGGAGAATTTCTGATAAATCAAATGATAACAAAGCGATAAAGATAAAATAGAGTAGCTGATGCGGGTGACGAAATCTAGTGATTAACGAAATATCGTTACCTATTATACCGAGATTTCGGTAGGTCAGTGATTCCTTTAATAGGTCGATCCTGGGAGGGTATTAGCTAATTAGGACGCTTTATTCCAAGAGCTTTCATCTTGGATTGGAAGGTTGATGGCGGAATTCCCACTAACTGGGCCGCACCCTTTGGCCCGGATACGCGCCATCCAGAACTTTGAAGTGCCAGCAATAAATTATCACGTTCTGATTGGCTGAGTTGTTGGGCAGTCTTGACACTATGTTCTGGAGGATCAGCAATTTTCATGTGAGGTAGGTTTTCCTGACTGGGAAGAATCTGATCAAAATTAATCCGACCTTCACGTGCAGTGATAACGGCCCGTTCAATAACATTTTGAAGTTCACGTACATTCCCCGGCCACTCATACCCTTTTAAACATTCAATTGACTCAACATCAAAAGGCAAAATCTCCTTGCCCATGCGAGTCGCAAATTGATTAACAAAGTGTTCAGCAAGCAGGCGTATATCATCACCACGCTGGTTGAGTGGTGGTATTTCGATTGGAAACACATTCAATCGGTAATACAAATCCGCTCGAAAATTCCCATCCTGTACGGCCATTGACAAGTCTCGATTTGTTGCGGCAATTACTCTGACATCGGTACGGCGGGTCTTTGAACTTCCTACCGGGGTATACTCACCCTCTTGCAGTACCCGAAGCAATTTTGCTTGCAGTTCGCCGTTCAATTCGCCTATTTCGTCCAGAAAAATAGTGCCACCATCAGCGAGGGCAAATCGCCCATCTCGGCTGTTGGTGGCACCTGTAAATGCTCCCTTTTCATGCCCGAAAAATTCACTTTCCATGAGAGCTTCTGGAATAGCCGCACAATTCACGGTAACTAGAGGTCGACCCTTCCTTGAGCTGGATGAGTGTATGCCCCGCGCTACCAGCTCCTTTCCGGTGCCTGTCTCACCGTATATGAGAACGGTTGAATCCGTAGGCGCCACCTCAGCCATAAGTTGCAATGTTTTTCGAAATGGTATGCTTTCACCGACGAGTTTTCCTCGATTGTAGAGTGTCTGAATCTCATCTTTTAAGTATTCAGTTTCATTTTGCAGTGATTTAATTTTCTTCTGCGCTTCATATCGTTCATTAACATCTCTCAAAACGAGCACATAACAAGCTCCATCAGTGCTCTGAATTTGAGAAATTGTGGCTTCGGCCTGAAATTTTTTATTTTCAGTATTTAACACTACCAACCCATCGGGAACCCAGATACAGCGTTCATTTTCCGGTCGTCTATTAATTTTCCGCACTATTTTATAGAGTCGATCAGTATCCCCAGGCATCACAAACTGAGCGAAAACACTTCCTATGTAGTGCTCTTCTTTGCATCCAAAGAGACGCCGAGCAGCCTGATTCATCATCAGAATATTGAATTCCAGATCAAGCTCGACAATAGCATCCATCACTCCGTCAAAAACACCTTCCAGTTTTTCCTTATGGATTTGATTCTGAGTTTCAGCTTTCAATCTGAGTATCTCTGCCGTAGATCTGGCAGCAAAGATTTGAAACAATGCTAAATTCCGATATGAATCCGGCATTGTTTTCGTATCCACAACCGCAATATTTCCCAGCACATTGTGATCTGGATCTAATAGTGGAAACCCCATGTAACTGACTGCACCTAACTCTATTAGATCAGGATCCCCGGGGAAAAGCTCAATGACGTTGTCAGCAACGTGAAGGAAGGTCTTATCTTTGATGGCAGTTTCACAAGGTGTACCGGATATATCATATTCATAATGATCGACAAAATCATTGCCTAACCAGAACGCCAATGCCCTGAGGCGTTGCACCTCGGGGAGATATTCTGTTATCCATGCCCCATGAGTTCCTAACACATGGCAAAAGTTTTTCACTACTGCGTGGAAGAAACGTGAACCAGTTTCAGAGGCAGTTCCTTCTACCAAAGAACGCAATAAGAAATCATCGTCAGGGCTCTTGTTTGGGAGCGGTTTTCTAATACTCTTCATGATAGAACTCGTCAGGGTCGTTAAAATCTATGACATTGTGGTGGTATTGGCAATGGAGTGCAAGCAAACGAATTTTGAATTAGGAAAGCTGTGCTGTAGCAAATCTCTGCTTAGTGAACACCAAATCAAATGAAAGCGCTTCCTGATCAGTTGAGAATCTTGAAAAATGCTCCTAACGAGAGGGTTCCGCCGGCAAGGTTTGATTTTCAGAAAAATTGGCCATGCGGGGAGTAATCAAGAACCACCTTACTATGATATAATTGCTGGTAGAGAGAATCTCTTATCCAGACATAAATAAATCCCATCAATACGTGATGTGATAAAAATCATAAACAGGGGGGAACTTGATGAGTAATCAACTTTACAATGAATTAGAAAAGTTTCTCGATATCCTTGGCTTAGACGAAGAACCGGTTGGTATTTTCTATACCGATAATGAGCCAACAGAGGGTTTTTCTCCAAAACCTATGCCCCTTCCTACCCGTGAAAGAGAAATAAAGAATGAAATCGATTGGCAAGCGACCTTCGATCAATTCTCCTGTGTTATGGGCCACGTTCTACGTGCCAGGAAAATGAAAAAGCCAGCCTTTTTCAGTGCCGAGCAATTTGGTTGTCCCGGGTGTGCTTTTTGGCTCGGATTTATGAAGCCTCAGGCAGAAACTATCATTCATTATGTTTCCACCGGTATACCAAACTACATGGAGGGTGAGCTATACTGCGACTCACCTGATGAACTTAGGCGCATCCAAAACGACATCGACCCTGAGCCAGCTTCGGGTAAATATTGCGTGGCCAAACCCCTCAATCTCTATGCGGCTGACGAACAACCTGAGCTGGTCGTATTCTTCGCTAGACCTGAAACACTCTGCGGCTTACATCAGCTAGCGACTTTTGTCACCAATGATCCTGAAGTGGTTGCATCTCCTTGGGGAGCTGCTTGCACTAATATGATTACCTGGCCATATAAATATTTGGCAAATGGCAAGAAAAGAGCAGTATTAGGCGGCTGGGACCCTTCTGCACGCAAGTTCTTCAGTACAGACGAATTGACCTTTACTGTCCCTTATGAGATGTTCATTCAAATGATTGAACGGTTCTCAGAGTCTTTTTTGACAACCCCAACCTGGACAAATGTCCAGAAAAAGATACAACGAAGTAACAGAACCTGGGCACCTAAGACAAGCAGATGAAAGTTCTACTCATTTCAGCCAACACGGAACAGTTCAATATGCCCGCCATGCCTCTGGGACTGGCTTGCGTGGCAGAGGCCACTAAAAGGGCGGGACACGAGGTTCTTATGCTGGATTTGATGTTTCAGGCAGACGTCAGTTCCACGCTTAAAAAAGCAGTTTCCGAGGCTCGACCTGAATGTATAGGCATTTCAGTGCGGAACATAGATGATCAATGTAGTGAAAGCCCACAATTTTTAATAGAAAAAGTGAAGCAAGTGGTAACAGTTTGCAGAACCCTCTCAACTTCTCCGATTGTCCTGGGGGGTGCTGGATACAGCATGTTTCCAGAAAGTGCTCTCGCGTATCTTGAGGCAGATTATGGAGTTGCCGGTGAAGGAGAAACGGCCTTTAATGATCTGTTAACCCACTTGCACAACAATGAAGATCCTTCAGGCATACCAGGTCTTTATACAAAAAGTAAAGGTTCCAAAGAGTCAAAAATATTGTGCAAGAATCTAGACAAGTTTTCTCTGCCAGAAACCAGTATTCTTTCCGTTTCAGCATCACAAAGTCACGAACCATGGATTCCTGTGCAGACCAGGCGAGGTTGCGCACTCAGGTGCAGTTATTGCTCAACCTCGACAATTGAAGGTGCTATTCTGCGGAAAAGATCGCCGGAAATTGTCTCTGCCTGGCTTGAGAGTTGGGTGAAAGCCGGATATGCGAATTTCTTTTTCGTTGATAACACGTTCAACCTTCCACCTGCTTATGCCAAAGCTCTCTGCCGCCAAATCCTGGAGAGAAAACTGCATATGAATTGGCGATGCATCATTTATCCCGATAAAGTTGACAATGAATTAGTTTATTTGATGGTTGCAGCAGGCTGTAAACAAATAAGCCTCGGATTTGAAAGCGGCTCAGAAAAGATGCTTAAGAATCTGAACAAACAGTTTACTTTGGATGATGTTCGTGCTGTATCTGAGATTTTTGCCGAGAAAGGAATTGAACGGATGGGATTCCTGTTACTGGGGGGTCCTGGGGAAACAAGGCGGTCAGTAGAGGAAAGTCTTGCTTTTACAGATACTTTGAAACTTGATGCTTTGCGAGTTACGTCAGGCATTCGCATTTATCCTGACACTGCACTCGCTGATACTTCAATAAATCAAGGGATAATCAGCCCTCAGACGAACTTACTTTATCCACATTTTTACTTGTCACCAGATTTGAAGGGGTGGCTATCCAAGCGATTGAGAGAATGGCAGGCATCCCGTCCTCATGTGATTATGTAGGTTACAAAATAGTCATACCTCTTACTTCTCGGTTCGACCAGTCACTGCAGTTCACAATACAGTCGGCTTGAAACGAAATTCCCCTTGCAAACCTTTTGAACGTCAACGACAAGGGTAATAGTAGGTTCTTCCTGAATCTATCATCGAAACCCATCCTGCGGAATCGCGAAGCTTGGATGTGGCAGTGTTAATTCACTGAATTGCTGACAATTTAAAGAGCATCAGGAAGAACTGAACCGCTCCGCT
>JAHEER010000107.1 GCA_024640625.1 Desulfobulbaceae bacterium | reverse complement strand
AAACCAACTTGAACACCTCCACAGCCTTATTCAGGAAACAGATAAGGAAGTCATTCTTACAGGTGATTTCAATACCTTCTGGGGAAGCAGGGAACTCAATTTATTTCTTGCCGCAACAGACCTAAAGAACGCAAATAGTGCCAATATGCCATCACACCCAAGCGACGCTCCGCACAGACAGATAGACTTCATCTTGCACAGTTCCGGACTGCGAATTGATAACTTTTATATACCTGATGTACGGCTGTCAGATCACTCCCCGCTGATCTGTGACTTCTCCTGTATCCTCACGTAATTAAAGGCACACGGACCTTACTACCGCTTTTACCTGGTCCCCCAAAACTGCTGCCGCGATCGATTGGTGGCAACAGCTACCCACCGCTATTTTGCCGGTCGCTTTGAAAACCCGTTTCCCTAAGGACTTGAAAGAGCAACAATACCGAAAATATGGTACGACAGGGTTGTGAAAACACACAGTTTGGCACCCCTGATCTGGAGAAACAGATGAGCGATATATATACGAAACTGGCCCGACATCTCGACAATCTTCCCGGTGGGTTTCCGGCTACGGATAGCGGCATCGAACTGAAAATCCTTCGCCGGCTGTTCACGCGAGAGGAAGCGGACACTGCCCTGCGGCTGACCTTGAGGCCGGATACGGTCAATACTATCGCTGAACGGTCAGATCTTCCCGACAGGGAACTTGGGGAGCGTCTGGAAGAAATGGCCCAAAAAGGTTTGATCTTCAGGAGCTATAAGGATGGGACGGTGAGGTATTCCGCCGCCCAATTTGTGGTCGGCATCTGGGAATACCATCTCAACGACCTTGACCCTGAGTTTGTCAAGGATGTGAACGAGTACCTGCCCCATATCATGGAAGAGGTGTGGACTAAGACGGACACCAAACAACTGAGGGTTGTTCCCGTATCAAAATCCGTTGTTCAAGATGTGGAAATCGCCTCTTATGAGGATGCCGAAGAACTTATTCGCTCCCAGTCGAAAATCACGGTTCAGAACTGTATTTGCAGAAAAGAACATGAGGTTCTCGGTGACCCCTGCGACTACCCAATGGAGGTGTGCATGTCCTTCGGTGCGGCTGCCTACTATTATGAAGAGAACAAGCTCGGCCGGGCTATAGAGGTAGAGGAAGCTCTTCAGATTCTGGAAAAAGGTAGAGAAGCGGGACTTGTCATCCAGCCGGGCAATGCCAAAAAGTCAGCCAACATCTGTATGTGCTGCGGCTGTTGCTGCCAGGTTCTCAAGAATATGAAGAAACTGGCAAAACCCGCTGCAGAAATGCACTCAAATTATTACGCTGTCGTCAATGAAGAGGAGTGCATTGCTTGCGGATTATGCACAGATCGCTGCCATATGGATGCCATAGAGATTGAAGAGGCTGCCATTGTCAATCTTGACCGCTGCATCGGCTGCGGTGTCTGCATTCCGGTGTGCGATGTAGACGCCATACACCTCTTTGCCAAAGAGTCTTGCAACCTGTATGTGCCTCCGAAACTCACCTACCAGACCTATTTGCGGATGGCAAAAGAGAGAGGGAAATTGTCACGTTGATCGCCCTGAGGCGCAAAGGACTGGCCCGGTTATTCCTCAATCGAGATAGTCCTCTGGGCAAGGTGCACGGGGTAGTGCATTGCTTGGGCCGACGATTACCGCTGTAACGAGGGATATGGCAGCAAACAGTTATGCACGAACTACCGGTTACGGAAAAGATACTTACCATCGTCCTGAAACATGCGGAACGTAATGGGTTAAAAACAATCCATTCTATCACTTTACAAGTCGGCCGGTTGACTGACCTGCAAGACAAGTGGCTCCAGCACTACTTCAACTATCTCAGCAGAGATACCATTGCCCGGGATGCCAGACTCATCATTAGACCGGAACCTATCAAACTCCAATGCGGCGAGTGCAGGACGATAATCGAAACAGAAAAAAGAGACCTACAGGACATAGCGTGCCCTCATTGCGGAGCTGACGAAGGGTTTTCGATCATATCCGGCCGGGGTTATTACATAGAGGAGATGGAAGCGGAATGACAGACTCGGTCAAACTCATAAAGGTAAGGGAAAGTATTCAGGCGGACAACGACCAGCAGGCCCAGGACCTGAGGAAGGAGTTGAAAGCCAGAAAGACCCTGCTTATCAACCTCATGTCTTCCCCTGGTGCGGGCAAAACAAGTCTGCTGCTGCAGACCACAGGCAGGTTAAAGGATGAGTACCGCATGGCAGTCATCGAGGCGGATATCGACTCCACAGTCGATGCCCAGCGTCTGGCCGATTCGGGAGTTGAGGCGATTCAGCTTCAGACGGACGGCTTCTGTCACCTTGATGTGCCGATGGTCCAGCAGGGCCTCGATTCTCTGGACACCCATGTTCTCGACATCATCTTCATCGAAAATGTTGGCAACCTCGTCTGCCCTGCAGAGTTTGACACCGGAGCAGCGCTTGACGTGATGATCCTCAGTGTCCCTGAAGGCGACGATAAGCCATTGAAATACCCGCTAATGTTTTCCAAATGCGACGCTCTCATCGTCAACAAGACCGATTTTCTCGGAACACCGCTCACCGATTTTGATCTGGAACTGCTGGAAAAACGGGTAAGAAAACTCAACAGGGAGATCAGGATATTTCCCCTTTCAAGTAGAACAGGCGAAGGAATAAAGGCGTGGACTGACTGGCTGGCCACTATGGCTGCCGAACATAATACGTGAGCTGACTCTTTGGGATCTGTTGCTGAGCCATGTAGTTGTCGATCTTTGAGAGCGCTGGAAAACTTTTCAGTCTGAAAGTCCTTTCAGCCTATGAGATAGGCAGAGCACACTTTTAGACTGTCTGCGGCAAAGAGCAGAACAATTGAAGAGGCTAGTGTCGGCAATGTTACGTTCAACGCACAGTCGCGAACACACCTGAGTTCTGCTAAAATCAAGGAGAACCATCCCGGCGACCAGGCACACGACGGGGTCTGAATGCGCCCATCAAAAACTGAGCCGTGGAGAAATGCTGCCACAAGACCTGCACATCCATACGACCTATTCCGCCAACGACAATTGTGTCGTACCGGAACAGACAGTAGCACTCATCGCTGCTGTCAAACATGCCCGGATAGTCGGGGTAAGTGATCATTTCGAGAGTTTGCTCAATGGTGGGTTCGAACGCTATTGCGCCGAGGTCAGCGGCTATGGCCTGAAGGTTGGCGTTGAGGTTGACGGCCACACCTGGGTGCAGGAGGCCTCAGAGCACGAGGTTGACTATTATGTGATGCATTGTCGCGACAGCGGCGCGGACTACCGCTCGGTCGAATTGCTGCTCGCTACCGGGAAACCGGTTATAATTGCCCATCCCAATGTTTTGGGGACCGATCTTGACCGTATTCCTGCGCAATGTCTGATTGAAATCAACAACCGCTATGTCTGGCGAAGCAACTGGCGTGAGTATTACACCCCTTTTGTCGATCGTTTCAATTTCGTCATCAGCTCAGATGCCCATCAGCCTAACTGGCTCAGCCAGACCGTGGCCCGCTATGCGGCAGCGGAACTGGGGGTGGCCGAACACCTGGTCTTCGCTGGCTGAGGTATCACAGAACACCTAATCGTTATAAACCATCTACGTGATTAGTATGCACAAAATAAAAGACATCCTACGCTCAGATCTGTTACCTTTGAATTATCAATAAAAATTGGAGCAAATAAGGGAACAACAAAATATTTTCATATCCTTTTCCCCAAGGGTATCCACCAAGCCTACCTCATAGCAGGTATCCCTTTGCGAGACAGCTGCTGTTAAGTGTATTCAAGCCTCCTACAAGATTTTTTAGTATTCAGTTTCTGACAAAGAGGCACAGACGCACTTTCAGCGTAATATCTATTGATTTTTTAGAACTGCCGGCAGTTCTCTGCACCTGCCACCACCACATTGTCTCATTTACCAATTAGTTGCTGTGATTAGCTTTTAATGACCAAAATCTACTTCCATGAAAGAGGTTGCAAGTGGGGAAGTTATTTATACAATCTTTCATCTTTATCATTGGTTTTATGGTGTTAGCCGCCGGTGCGAGCAATCTCTACAAGTACTTCAATTATCGTTTTTGGGGAGAAACAACCTATGGATTTGTTGACCACCCTTCCTCTGGCAGGGGGTTAGGCGGTAGGCCCTTAATTCACTATAAAGATAGTTCCGGTGCCAAGCATGAGTTTAAAAGCGTTGCCAAGACCCATTGGTTCCATAGGCCGAAAACCGGAGAAAAGATAAAAATATATATAAAAAAATCGGAGCCGCAAAGGGCTATAGTTGACAGCTTGTTTTTCTATTTATTCTTCCCCATACTGTGCGTAATTGTGGGCAGTTATTGCTGCCTATACGCCATTCTGTTTCATAAGGAACAAGGTGGTGGCGCTAATCAAGTTCCTTTTTAACTCTCAGAATATGACCAGTTAAGATATTAATATAAATAAGAAAAAAAGAATATGTTACGTGAAGTTGCCGGGCAGTGTTGAATATCCCCAGGATAGGAGAAAATTTCGGGCCTCGTGGATCAGATTAGATGCGCGGCAGAAGCAATGCGCATCAAACCGGAGGCCGCAAGATCCTTCTCGCCCAGTTCTGTTTGAATTGAACATAGTTCTAAAGCTTTTCTGTAGCGCTCTGCCAATTCGGCCGAACCGCAGATGACCGGGGTACCATTGAGTCCATATCCGCTATGTATCGCTTCCTGGATTTCCGTGCCCAACAGCAGGCCCGAGGTGTAGTCCCGAATGCCGTCAGGATTCATGAGCCCCAGCAAAGGCATGGCGCGGGCACCGAAAAGCTTGGACAGGATGCCCCCTGCCCCCTCTTCCCCTTTGAAACCATCGCGCACTCCTGCCTCGAAACTTTCCGGATCAGATCCGTCGGTCATTAAGCGACCCAGGATCGTATGCCCTATCAGGGCGGCGAAAAGTTCACCTGTCATGAAGGTTGAGAAACGGGTGATCGTATCGCTCTCCAGGCGAATCCATTTCGAATGCGTTCCCGGCAGCACAGCGGTCAGGGGGCTGCTGCTCTGCAGTCCTGCCATCTGGGTTTCTTCTCCTCTCATTATGTTGGGTGTCGGAAATTTCTGGCAGACGCCTGCTACGAAATAGATAATATCTCCCTTTGATGTTTCATGCCTGGTGAGGTTTCTCGACAAATCGTCCAGACTTGCCGGGCACTGCAGGTAGGGCGTTTCGATCCAGCCCTGTTTACTGGTAATCATACCCGATGCAATGACCGGGATATCTTGGTATCGTTTCAGTAAATCTCCGACCTGCCGGTAATAAACCTGTTCGAATCCGTCGTTGTCCTGCATGATGCCGGCTGCCGCGGCTCTGGTTTCAACAAGTTTACTACCTGAATCAAAAAGATATGCGCGAAACGAAGTGGTTCCCCAATCCAGTGCCAGTAGCATAGTTGTACTCTCGCTCTAAACGTTGATGGCCTCAACGGCCGCTCGGATAGGTGCTGCATGGACTCTCATACCCTTGCAATATTCCTTTGCGACCAGGACTTGGTTCACCAGCGAAGACTGCCCGCGGTCGAAACATTGGGCCCATGCTGGTGATCTCTCATAGTGGTGCTCTTATCCCGCCCAGCGGAAAATATTGGCTACCCAGGTTGCTGCGGTGCCGCCAGGAATCGCTCATAAGGTATACCACCCGAAGGCTCCTCCGGAAAGAATTTAACAAAACGGCAGCCAGGGCAAACCCATGGAAAAATAGGGAGCCCTGCCGGCAGGTTTCAAAACAAGTGTCTTGATGTGATTCTAATCAGAACTGGTATTATGGTCTTGAAGAGGCGCGAGAGAAAATCGAGAACTGGCGAGCTGGGTGCGAATATATTGATTTTGGCAAACAACTCACTAGATGTTTTACCATTATACACAGCAGGACCGATTGATGGAAAATGGACAGTCCTGTCGTTCTTCACGGAGGAGTAATCATGAGAGGTCTCGTATATCATGGTGAGGAAGTGCTCAAATGGGAAGTGGTGGAGGATGTCCTACCAGCGGCTCATGAAGTGAAAATCAAGGTGAAGGCAGCCGGAATATGTGGTTCTGATATCCACGGGTACCAGGGAATTACCGGTCGTCGAATCCCACCTATGATTATGGGGCACGAGTTTTCCGGTGTGATCAGTGAGGTGGGAAGCGATGTAGATAACCTGAAGACCGGGGACAGAGTCACGGCTTTTCCGATGGATTTTTGCGGAGATTGCCCGTCCTGCCGGAAGGGGGAAGTACAGTTCTGCCCTGCTAAAAAACAGTTCGGCGTGCTCACCACCAATGGTGCTTTTGCGGACTATTTGTGTGTTCCCGCCAAAGTCTGTTACAAAATCCGGGACACTGTTTCCCATAGTGCTGGTGCCACTGTTGAACCGCTTGCGGTGGCGCTCAGGGGTGTCAAACATGCTGGCGATTTAGAGGGGAAAAATGTCCTGATAGTTGGTTCAGGCACAATCGGACTGATGCTTCTCGCCTGTGTAAAAACTCAGAATCCTGCCACAGTATTTGTTTCCGATCTGAGCAACAGCCGTCTGGAAGCAGCGAAGCTGATGGGTGCCGATGTAACCGTGAATCCGTCTGAAGCCGATCTCGGTGAGGTCATTCTTGCGCACACTGAGAGTCATGGCCTCGATGTCTCTTTTGAAGCGGTTGGCATTACGCCTGCGTGCGTCCAGTCTCTAAAATACCTGCGCATCGGCGGCACCGCAGTGTGGCTCGGACAAGGAGAGAAAACCGTGGAAATTGGTATGTTGGACATCGTAACGAGGGAGTTGCAGGTCGTCGGAAGCTTCACCTACAGCTTGGATGAGTTTGAAGACGCAGTTGAGCTGCTAAACAGCGGTACAATAGATGTGTCTTCCATAATTTCGAAAGAAGTGCCGATGCACCAGGGCCCCCAGTGGTTTGAGAGACTGAAAAAACCGGAAGAATTGATAAAAATTATTTTAACGAGTGAGGAATGAGGCGATGAGAATAGGCTGTTGCGTCAATATGGTGGCCACCCAGCCCGACGGAATCGGCTTGGAACATCTGGGAACGCTCGCCTCATCCGGTTATGACTATGTGGAACTGCCGCTCGCCCAGATGATGGCGTTGACTGCGCCGCAATTCGACCAATTAATCGAGATGGTCGAATCTTCCGGGGTGCCGTGCGAGGCATGCAACAATTTCATCCCGGCAAATCAGCCGATCACTGGAGATAAAGTGGACCTTTCGAGCCTGACCGATTATCTGGACAAGGCGCTCGAGCGGGCCTTCCGCGTGGGTGCAAAAAGCATCGTCTTCGGCAGTTCGGGTGCCAAGAACGTTCCGCAGGGTTTTCCCATGGAGAAGGCCTGGCAGCAGATCATTGAAACACTCCTGCTGGTTGACGACAAAATTTCCGATCGTGACATTACCATTGTTATAGAACCATTGTGCCATCTTGAAAGCAATATCATCCTAAATGGTCATGAGGGGTTGCAACTGGCCCAAGAGGTCGATCGGAAAAGAATTAGATTGCTTCTAGACTACTATCACCTCGCTGTGGAACAAGAGGATCAGATCATTATTGAAAAGGCCGGTGATTATTTGCACCATATACATATCGCCAATCCTAACGGTAGGATATATCCCCGCAGCGATGACGGAGTGGATTACCGGACTTTTATTAAGAATCTGAAAAAAGCCGGCTATCACAAGAGAATCAGTATCGAAGCGTATACAGATAATTTTTCAGCAAGTGCAGCAGAAGCTTTGCAAACTATCCGGCATGCATGTGGTTAGCTGGTTATGGTAATATCCATAGACGGTGAGGCTGACATGGGGCATGAAATCGTGCACGCTGCAGGGAAAATCAACCCTATACATAAAAGATTGTTTTGATTTTACAGCCACTTTTATGCCCAGGCAAAGTTGAAATAGATTAAGGCTGTTCCCGAAGCTTTTCTGACAATTGTCATCGTGTCTGCGCGATGCGCATTAAACCGCGGTTTTATCCTGAGGTGATGCGCAGATTTCCCATGGTGAAAATCTGCGTGTCTCCGCATTAAACCCGCACCCTTACTAATTCATTACAACGGGAGGAGATCATGTCTATGAAGATTACTCAGAAAAAGAAACCTTTGATCAAGCTGTTTATTGCGCCAGTTATTGCATTGGCTCTGGTTGTTGCCTCCTGGGCTACCGTCCAGGCTGCATATCCTGAGCGGCCGATTACTATCATCGTGCCGTGGGGTGCCGGGGGCGGAACCGATGCTGTCGGCCGAATCATCGCCAGCATTTTGGAGAAAGACCTGGGTGTGCCGGTCAATGTCGTGAACCGTACCGGCGGCAGCGGCGTTGTTGGCCACTCGGCTATCGCCACTGCGAAACCCGACGGTTACACCATCGGCATTGCCACGGTCGAAACGGCAATGATGCACTGGGTTGGCTTAACTGACCTGACTTATGAAGACTACACCATCTTTGGCCAGGTTAATCTCGATCCCGGCGGACTGATGGTCAGTGCCGATTCGCCTTACAAAGATGCGAAGGAACTTCTGGCAGCCATCAAGGAGAAGCCGGAGAAGACATTCAAGGCTTCCGGAACCGGTCAGGGCGGTATTTGGCATCTCGGCTATGCGGGATGGATGCTCTCCGAGGGAGTCGATGTCGGCAAGGTGCCGTGGGTTCCAAGTCAAGGCTCTGCTCCTGCTTTAAAAGACATGGTTGCTGGTGGTGTTGACTTCATTACCTCATCACTGGCAGAAGGCCGTGCTCTGATCGAAGCCGGCAAGGTTCTCCCGCTGGCCAACATGGGTGAAGAGCGGCTGGGCCTGTTCCCGGATGTGCCGACCTTGAAGGAAGCGACCGGGTCTGACTGGACCGTAGGCGCCTGGCGTGTGGTCGCAGGGCCCAAAGGTGTCCCACAGGAGGTAATCGACGTGCTCGAACCGGCTGTCAAGCGTGCCTATGAAAACCCCGAATACAAGAAATTCATGGATGGTCGGGGGTTTGGTATGGTCTATCGTGACGCCAAAGATGCCTTTGAGTTTGTGAAAAAAGATGACATGGCCTTTGGAGAGGTTATGAAGGCCGCCGGCCTGGCAAAGTGATTCTCGTAAAACAGCTTTAGGCAAGGGGAGGTCAGTGTGAAGGTAAATGACGCGATTTCAGGACTGTTTTTCATTCTCTTTGGAATGTTGATCTTTTACCTTACTCGTGACTTCCCCATCATGCCGGGGCAGAAATATGGAGCGGATTTGTTTCCCAGGCTGATTGGCTTCTTTATGGGACTGGGAGGTCTGACACTGATTATTAGGGGGATCAGAACCCGCAACGGCGCACCCTGGGTGACGGTTATGGATTGGGTCTCGTCACCTCGACACGTAATGAATTTTTTCCTGGTGATCGCTGTCCTGATTTTCTACATTTTCGTGTCTGATCCGCTGGGCTTTATCCCCACTGCATTTATCTGCCTGATGATCTTACTGGTGTGGCTCCGAGGATTGGCTTATTGGCGATCTTCAATAATGATTTCAATTGTTGCCGTAATAGTCATTCAGCAGTTCTTTGGCGAATTCCTTCGTGTTCCCCTGCCTTGGGGAATCGTGCCGATTTTCGGATGGTGAGAGGAATATGGATCTTTTCATTCAAGCATTTGGTCTCATTTTTGACCCCTACGTGCTGGTCGTTATCACTTTATCGGGTGCCTTCGGTCTGTTCATGGGGGCTATTCCCGGCTTATCAGCAACCATGGCGACAGCACTGCTGGTGCCGGTGACCTTTTTTATGCCGCCGGTTCCAGCCCTCGCCTCGATCGTTACGGCAACCGCCATGGCGATTTTTGCCGGTGATCTGCCGGGGGCACTCTTGCGCATTCCCGGCACACCGGCCTCCGCCGCCTACACGAACGAGGCATTTGCCATGACCCGTAAAGGACAGGCGGAGCTCGTGCTCGGCACCGGCTTGGCAAGTGCCGTGATCGGTGGGATGTTCGGCGCTATCGTGCTGAGCTTCACGGCCCCCATATTGGCCGAGTTTGCGCTCAAATTCTCGTCCTTCGAATATTTCTGGCTTGCCTCCCTGGGATTGACCTGTGCTGCTTTCATATCGACCGATTCACCTGCCAAGGGTCTGATCTCCCTGATGATTGGCCTGCTCATTGCAACAGTCGGTATTGACGGTACAACCGGCCATCCACGCTTCACCTTTGGCAACGTAGAACTCATGGGTGGTATCAATTTCATCCCAGCTATGATCGGCATGTTTGCCATGGCCGAGGTGCTGCGCTCAGTCACCGCGGTCAAACCGCCCCCAAGAGTCGATCAGCGGACTATCGGCAACATCTTCGCAGGCCTGGGAAAAGTGCTGTATAAATACAAAATCAACCTTTGCCGAGGCAGTCTCATCGGTGTCCTGGTTGGTGCGCTTCCGGGTGCAGGCTCTGACATAGCGGCCTGGATTTCTTATGCCACCGCCAAGAAATTCTCCAAAGAGCCGGAGAAATTCGGTACCGGTCATGTGGAGGGGATTGTTGACGCTGGTTCATCAAACAATGCCGGGCTGGGCGGAACATGGGTTCCTGCCCTGGTGTTCGGTATCCCTGGTGATTCCATCACTGCTATTGTAATAGGTGTTCTTTACGTCAAAGGTATGAATCCGGGACCGACGGTTTTCCTCGATCAGCCTGAACTGATTTATGCTGTTTTTGTATCGTTTTTTGTTGCCAATCTACTTCTATTGCCGCTTGGCCTTGCGGCCATTAAATCGGCCAAGCAACTGTTGAGGGTACCTCGGCAAATCCTGATGCCCGTGATCCTTATGTTTTGTGTCGTCGGCACGTTTGCCATAAACAACACGGTATTTGGTGTGGGCATTATGCTGGTCCTCGGAATTATCGCCTATTTTCTGG
>JAHEER010000106.1 GCA_024640625.1 Desulfobulbaceae bacterium | reverse complement strand
GACGACTGGCCCGAGGTGAGCGGGATTGAAGTCTGCGTCGCCTGCAAGGAGCAGCTCTGCATCATGACCTGCCCCGAGGAGGCCCTGGCCTGGCGCGATCATATCGTGCTTGATCAGGCTAAATGTACGAAGTGCCATGAATGCGTGGACGCCTGTCCTTATCGGGGCATCATGGTTCATCCGGAGTCGGATTATCCGCTCATCTGCGATACCTGCGGCGGGCGGTTCTCATGTGTAAACACTTGTCCCACCGGGGCAATAGCAAGGAGATAGGCGGCCATGTGGAAGGGATACGCAGGAAAAATCCTCGAGGTCGATCTCAGCTCGGGGACCATAGAACGTGTTGATTTGGACAGGGAGACGGCAGAAAAATATATCGGCGGCAAAGGCTTTGGCATTCACACCTTGTTCCATCGGCTTCCGGCTGGCTGTGATCCACTGTCACCTGAGAATTTGCTGGTCTTCGCCACCGGTCCGTTGACCGGTTCGGCGGCTCCGGCCAGCGGCAGGCTGGAGTTGTGCACCAAGAGCCCGGCCACCGGTCTGTGGCTTGATTCCAATGCCGGCGGCAGTCTTGGGCCCGAACTCAAGTATGCGGGCTACGATGCGCTGATCATCAGCGGTGCGGCCGAGTCTCCGGTACTGCTGCTGATCGAGGATGAGCGGGTCGCCATTGTCGAGGCCGATACTTATTGGGGTCTGGATACCATCGCCACCCATAAGAAAATCAAAAAGGACTATTCGGTCGATCACCGGGTCGCCTGTATCGGGCAGAGCGGAGAGCTGCTGTCGCCGCTGGCCAACGTCCAGACCGAGTACCGCTCATTCGGCCGCGGCGGCGCCGGCGCGGTGCTGGGCGCCAAGAAGCTCAAGGCGTTAGTGGTGCACGGCTCGGGCGGGATTAAGACTGCCGACAGCGATGAATTTTCCCGCATGGTCAGGGAATCGACCAACGAGCTAGCCAACTCGCCCGACACCGGTGCCGCCAAACCCGAGTTCGGCACCAACGTGATCCTTTCGCTAATGGATCACACCGGTATTCACCCGACCATGAACTTTCACCGCTCGACCCTGGATGAGCGGCCCATCGATGAGCACGACGTGCGCACATATTATAAACGCCATCGGGCCTGTTTCTCCTGCACCATTCGCTGCTCCAAGGTGGCCCGGGTCGAAGAGGGGCCGTTCAAGGGGGCCTATACCGAGGGACCCGAATATGAAACGGTCTGGTCCTTCGGCTCTCATTGCGGCAACACCGATGTGGCCGTTATAATCGAGGCGGAACATCTGTGCGACGCTTACGGTCTGGACGGCATTTCGGTGGGCAATCTGGTCGGGTTCCTGATCGATTGTTATGAGCGGGGGCTGCTCACCACGGCCGACACCGGGGGGCTCGAGCTCACCTGGGGCAACGGCGAGGCGATGGTTGCCGCGGTCAAGCTCATTGGTGAACGCAAAGGCCCCGGCCTGGATTGGTCTAAGGGTGTGCAATATCTCGAAAGCATTATAGATGGGGCCAACGGGCTCGGTGCCCAGGTTAAGGGCCTGGAACTGCCCGCCTATGATCCCCGGGCCTCCAAGGGCATGGCCCTGGCTTATGCGACCAGCGATCGGGGCGGCTGTCACCTGCGCTCCTGGCCGATCGGTGAGGAGATCATGAACATGACCAACCCGCTTGGTCTGCACACCACCGAGTTCAAGCCGGAGGTGGTCAAAAACCAGCAGGATCTGTTCTGCCTGGTCAACTGCAGCGGGCTCTGTCTGTTTGCCGCCTTTACCCTGACGCTTGAGCAGATCGCCCCGCTGTTTGCCTCGCTGACCGGGATAGAATCGTTTGCTGATGCCCAACAGCTGCTGGAGGCCGGTGAACGGGTCAACAACCTGGTCCGGCTCTTCAACCTGCGCGAGGGGCTGACCGCCGAACAGGACAGTCTGCCGGCCCGTTTTACCAGCGAACCGCTGCCCGACGGCCCCCGCAAAGGGGCCACCGTCGAGGTCGGCGAGATGGTGCAGACCTACTATAAACTAAGAGGCTGGACAGACGACGGTAGACCCACCAGGGAAGTGCTCGACCGCCTCGATATTGGTGCTGAACCTGTATAAACCAGATTATCCATAGCAGAGGAGACAGTTGAAATGTTTCGTCCAGAAGGTATTTATCCAGCCCTGCTCACCCCATTTGAGGAAAATCAACGGGTCAACGAAGCTGAACTCAGGAAGCTGCTCGATTTCGTCATCGACAGGGGACTTGACGGCATCTTTCCAATCAGTTCGGTCGGGGAGGGGATCCACATGGATTTCGACGAAAAATGCAGGTGCATGGACATCGTCGTCGACCAGGTGGATGGCCGGGTCCCGGTGACCCCGGGAGTAGTGGCCTCGGCCCCGGCCGAATGCGTGAAACTGGCCAGGTATGCGGCCTCCATCGGTTGTGAGGCGGTGGTTGTCACCCCGCCTTATTTCTACAAGCCCGGCGGGGCGATGGTGGAGCGCTTTTTCGAGACCATCATCGAGGAGTGCGGCCTGCCGGTCATTCTTTACAACATCCCGCTCTTCACTTCACCGCTTGACTATGACATGGTCAAGCGGCTGGTCAGGTACCCCAATGTCGTCGGCATGAAGGATTCAAGCGGTTCTATGGTCGATTTCATGCACTTCATGGACAAGATCGCCATCGCCGGGGAGGACATCTCTATGCTCACCGGCCGCGAAGAGACCCTGCTTTCTTGTCTACTGATGGGCGCCAAGGGCTGCATGACCGCGACGGCCGGTATTTTTCCCGAGATCATGGTGGGTATTTACCGGGCCTGGCAGGAGGGGGACCTGGAGAGGGCGCTGAGCCTGCAGAAACTTATCCTGGTGGTGATCAGGACCATGTTCGCCGCCCCGTTTCCGATCGGCTTCAAGCTGGCCCTGGAGCTGCGCGGCATTGACATGGGGCCGCCGCTGATACCGCCCTCGGCTGCCGACACCTATCAGATCAACACCGTGAGATCACGGCTCAAGATGCTGATGGATCCGCTGATCGAAAAACATTGTCAGGTGCTGGAGATTGCCTGACTTAAACGGTTGAGAAAACAACGATGGGGTCGCCCGGGAGCCGGGATGAGAGCATCTCGGCTGCCTTGAGCTTTTGCCTGATATGGCAGGGCACAACGTTAAATGTTGTGCACCAGGTAGCCGCCGTCCACCGGAATCGATACGCCGGTGATGAAGCCTGCGGCTTTATCGCTGGCCAGAAAGACGGTGGCCCCGGCCAGCTCCCCAACCTCGCCGAAGCGGCCGTAAGGGGTGTGGGCAATCACCGCTCTGCCGCGTTCGGTGTACTCACCGGTCTCCTGGTCCACTAGCAGGGCGCGGTTCTGTTTACCCAGAAAGAAACCCGGGGCAATGGCATTGACCCGGATGCCGTATTCGGCGAATTCGTTGGCCGAGGCCATGGTCAGATTGAGGGTTGCCGACTTGGCAGCGTCGTAGGCCCAGACGCCCGAGAGCGGGTTGTAGGAGGCCATCGAGGTCAGGTTGATGATCGATCCCTTGATCTGGTTTTCAATCCAGTAGGCGCCGAACACCTTGGTGGGGATCATTAGACCGGCCACCAGGTTCATGTGCAGCACCTTTTCAAACAATTCCATGTCCTGCTCGATCAGCCGGTATTTGCCGATGTTGCCGCCGACGCCGTTGATCAGGATGTCCGGGGCAGTAAACGATGAGACAGTCTCCTGCAGGGCCTGCTCCACCTCGTCTTCGCTGCCGGCGTCAACCCGCATGCCGGCCACCCGTCCGTCGCTGCCGGGAACCTCTTTCATCTTATCCAGGGCGCCGTCCACCGACTCCTGGGAGCGGCTCCAGATCATCACTTTGGCACCGGCTCTGAGCAGGGCTTCCGACATCACCGTGCCGATCACTCCGGCGCCGCCGGAGACTACGGCCGTCTTGCCACCCAAACCGAACATTTTATCGACATAACTCATGGTACGCTCCATAGTGGAATGAACAGTTTGAACCTAATCCGGCTTCAACTATAAGTGGTGGCTGAAGAAATGCACAGAGAAAATGAATACAATCTTTCACCGATAGATCAATGTTGGTAGCCACATCGAAAAGGTCGGCACGAAGGTGATCAGGGCCAGCACCACCAGCAGCGGAAAGAGAAAGGGCAAGGTAGCTGCCGAGCAGCGCTCGAAACTGATGCCGGCCACACGGGACAGGACATAGAGCACCATGCCCACCGGCGGCGTCAGCAGGCCGATCATCAGGTTCAGGACCATGATCACTCCGAAATGTACCGGATCGACGCCGACTCCCTCGGCAATGGGCAGCAGAACGGGTACGAGGATGGTGATGGCGGCGACGGTCTCCATGAAACAGCCGACGATGAACAGCACCAGGTTGAGCATCAGCAGGATAAGCACCGGGTTATCGGTCATGCCCATCAAAATTGCGGCAAAATGTTCGGTAACCCGGTTGCTGGTGAGGATCCAGGCAAAGATCGAGGCGGCGGCGACGATGAAAAGAATAATCGCCGAGGTTTCGATGGTGTCCATGCTGACGTGAAACAGCCGTTTCCAGGTCAGCGTCCGGTAAACAACCACCCCGAGAATAAGGGCATATACGCTTGCCGAAATAGCCGCCTCCGTCGGGGTAAAAGCACCGGTGAGAATGCCGCCGACGATAATGACCGGGGTCATCAGCGACAGAAACGCGCGTTTGAACGTGGTGCCCAGCAGTTTTATTGAGAAGCGCTTGTCGCGCGGGTAGTTTCGTCTCTTGGCATACCAGGCCACCAGCAGCATCAGGGCCACGGCCATCAGCAGACCGGGAATAAAGCCGGCGGTGAACAGCTGGCCGACCGAAGCCGAAGCCATGACACCATAGACCACCATGGGCAGGCTCGGCGGAATTATCGGCCCGATGGTCGATGAGGCAGCCGTGACGGCGACGGCGAAATCGTCGTCATAGCCTGCATCGCGCATGGCCTTGATCTCGATGGTACCGAGACCGCCTGCATCGGCCACGGCAGCGCCGGACATGCCGGCGAAGAGTACCGAGGCGATGATATTCACATGCCCGAGGCCGCCCCTGAGCCAGCCGATGCAGGCGGTGGCAAAGGCGAAAATGCGGTTGGTGATGCCGGCTGAGTTCATCAGGTTGCCGGCCAGGATGAAGAAGGGAATCGCCAGCAGCGGAAAGCTGTCGACGCCGTTTACCATGCGGTGAATTACCACAAAGTCAGGTACGGAGCCGGACATCAGGACCCAGACCATGGAACTTCCCGCCAGGGCAATACCGACAGGTACGCCGATGATCAGGAGCGAAAAAAGAACCACCAGCATTATAGTAATCAGCATGATATCAGGCTCGAAAGAGAATTAATCAGTGGGTATCCGTGAACGTCGACTCAGGTCAAGGTGTTGTCTTCCGCCTTATGATCCAGTGAACTGTATCCCTGCCGCCAGTGTTTGACGGCGACCTGAACGGCGCGGAAGGTCATCAGCAGGAAACCGGCAAAGACCAGGCTGTAGATCCAGACCATCGACACATGGACGGCGGTCATGTATTGCGCTTTCATGATCTTGAGGATTTTCCAAGATATCAGTGCACCATAGGCAAAGAACACGATCCTGATAAGGTCGACCAGAACCGAAAGGAAGCGGCCGAGGCGACGATTGATGAAGCGGTAAAAGAATTCGACATGAATGTGGGTGTTTTTCCTGACCGCGATTGGAGCACCGGCAAAGGCCACTGCGATGAGGAGATAGCGGGCTATTTCCTCGGTCCAGGCGATCGAGTCGTTAAGTACGTAGCGGCTGAAAAACTGGGCGAAAACGACGGCACCGAGAATCCAGAAAATTACAAAAGAAACAAAGTCTTCAATACTGTAATCTCTCCAGTTGACGTGGACATCTTCAAGGAAACCTGTCTCTGTTTCTTTATCGGCAACTTCTGAATTGTTATTGTGCTCTGTCATTTTCGCCCCTGTTCTGTGACCAACTTAACGGATCAGTGCACTACTATTTTATGGCCTGCAGCCGGTCATAGACCTCTTGCGACCAGGTGGCATCGGGACCGTTGTGCAGTTTCATGGTCGCTTCGCGGAACGGGGTGATGTCGACACGGTTGACGGTGACTCCCTGGGCCTCGAACCACTCGGCCAGCGAATTTTCCGATTCGACGATGTCCTCGCTTACTTTCAGTGCTGCATCCTTCATGACTTCAATAAAGATTTCACGGTCGGCCTCCGAGAGTTTATTCCACAAAGGTCCGCCGATGATGGTCAGCAGGCTGTCGGTAATATGACCGGTGAGGTTGATGTATTTCTGCACTTCGTAGAATTTTTTGGCCTTGATGGTGGGCAGAGGATTTTCCTGGGCATCGACCACACCCTGCTGCAGGGCCAGGTACACCTCTGCGAAAGCGATCGGGGTCGGGTTGGCCCCGCAGGCTTTGGGGAACATCATGTAGAGTGGCGCATTGGGTACTCTGATCTTCAGGTTCTCCATATCCTCGCAGGTGTTCAGCGGCTTGTTCGAGGTGGCGTGGCGCCGGCCGTAGTAGTTGTGGGCCACGATATGGTTGCCGGTGGCCTTGGTATAGCCGGCCGACAGTTCTTCGAACAGATCGCTTTCGGTGTATGTCCGCCAGTGATCCAGGTCACGGAACATATACGGCGCACCGGCGATGGCAAGGGGACCGAATGACCTGCCAGCAAAAAGATTGCCGGTGTAAATGATATCGACGGTACCCAGGGCCAGTCCCTGGTTGATATCCACTTCCTTGCCCAAAGAGGAGGCCGGAAATACTTCCATTTCATAGCGTCCGTCGGTCTTCTGCTTGAGGATCTCTGCGGCTTCTACCATCCGCTTGTGATAGGGCTCGCTCGTTTCGTACACATGAGCAAATTTGATTTTGGTCGCCGCCATGACCAGACCGGCGTTGACCAGTGTAATTGCAACAGCACAAATGAGCAGCAGCGTCAAACGTCTCTTCATTATGGACCTCCTCCTGATGGTGGGTTGTGCCTTCCTCTGCCTTTGCTGTCTGCCATGTACACAGATCAAAGGGCCTGCCGGAAAGCGGCTTGGTTAAAAGACGAACGTCTTTTACAGGAGTGCGAAAAATAGCTCAATACCACCCCTGTGTCAACTCTGAAATAGGATGTAACATATTGACAACGTGATACTTTTGCTGTATTTTAAAATTTTCGCAGACACCGCCTTCGAATTCCTCAGCGGGGTCAGTATCCCGCCCTGATCCTTTAACTCTTGAGATACTCGTAGATCGTCTCCAGCACCGGAACCCCATGTTCCCGGTTGTACCTTTCGTTCTGCCACTCGATCTCGCCCGGGACCAGCACCTGCTCGAACCCAGGAGCCGGCGGCTGGGCATGCAGGTCGTCGACCATGGCGTCCATCTTGTCGATGAAATGATCAAAGCCGGCATAGGTTTCCGGGTCGATGGCGATCATCGTTGAGGCGAGTTTGCGCGGTTTGTCGTAGTCGCCGTACATGGCGGTGATATGAGGTCCGTATTCGGCGCCCATCAACACACCGGTGAGCACATCGATTACCAGGGCGATGCCGTAACCCTTGTGGGCGCCGAAGGGTGTCAGGGCGGCTACCTGGTGCGGGTCGGTGGTCGGGCGGCCGTCCTTGTCGATGCCCCAGTCATCGGGAATTGAGGCGTTCTGTTCCTTGGCGTGCAGGATTTTACCAAAGGCCGTGTTCGAGGTGGCCATGTCGAGGATCACCGGATCGTAGTTCCTGGTGGGAAAGCCAAAGGCAATCGGGTTGGTTCCAAAAAAGGCCTGGGAGCCGCCGAACGGGGCAACGCACTTGTCGGTGTGGGTGATCCCGATACCGATCATGCCCTTGGTAACGGCGTGTATGACAAAATAGGAGAGGGCGCCGCAATGACTGCCGTTGTAGACACCGACCATGGCGATTCCGGCTTCTTTGGCCAGTCCGCAGGCCCGGGCCATGGCCTCGAGGCAGGCGGAATGGCCCATACCGTCGTCACCATCGAGCAGGCCGGCTCCGGGGCGCACCCGGGTGAAGGCGAGGCGGGGATTTTTATTCAGGCTGCCGGCGCCCAGGCGGGTCACGTAATGCTCGGTGCGGATGACCCCATGCGAGCGCACCCCCCTGAGATCGGCATGCACCAGAACATCGGAGACGATGCCTGCATCAACCTCGTTGAGCCCGGCGTCGGTGAGCTTGTTCTTAACCAGGGATCTCAGTTCCTTTTCCTGCACTCGTATATCCTGCATGGTTTACCTCTCTTGCGGTGTGATTAAATAAGCTGGCGTGAAGCGACTTGCTGAAACCGGTCTGGATGGTCAGAATTTATTCTGCCTTCCTAACCGCTGCATTTGGCTATATCCTTTCCGGTTATTACCATTTTTTCCAGCGGAGCGACAGCACCTTTGTGGCAAACCACGTAGGCCGCGGTCTTGTGGGCCATCTGAGCCGCTTTCTCAGGGGCGCAGCCGAACTTTCTGGATACCAGGTAAACCGCGCTGAACGAGTCGCCGGCGGCAGTGGTGTCGATCACTTTGGACACCGTTTCCGCGGGGACTTCGATGAGTTCCCCTTCGGCGAAAATGGTGCACGGTCTGTCGCCGTCCTTGAGCACCGATTCCCTGCAGCCCAGATCCTTAAGTGTGTGGTGCACCCCTGAACCTTGGGCACCGTCGAGCAGGGCGTCGGCTTCTTCGCTGGTCAGAAAGACGATGTCGCTGAGCCGATAGAGCTGACGATAGAGCTCGCTCGCTTCTTTACTCGAGGCCCAGAGATGCGGCCGATAATTGCAGTCAAAGTAGATGGATATGCCCTGGCCGCTTATCTCCTGCAGCGTACCAAGCAGTCGTTTACGGCTCTCGGGCGTGAATATGGCCAGGCTGATGCCGCTCAGGTAGATGCCGTCATAGTCCGAGAGGGCGTCCAGCACCCGCCCGCTGTCCGCATATTCGAAACATTTTTTAGCGGCGGCCGTGGAGCGCCAGTAGTGGAAGATCCGCTCCCCGGATTCCTCCAGCTCTATATAATAAAGTCCCGGGGTTTCCCCAGGCTGCCTGAGCACCAGTGAACTTCCGACCCCCTCCCGTTCCCAGAACTTGATCATCCGCTCGCTGAAGGTGTCGGTGCCCAACGCGGTCACATAGTCTATTTCCAGCGGCAGGTCACGTGCCAGTCGGGCACAGTAAATCGCCGTGTTCAGCGTGTCGCCGCCAAAGGTCTGATTGGTGACCCCGGGAGAAATCTCCTGGAGTTCGATCATGCACTCGCCGATAAGAGCAATCTTTACAGGTTTCATGTGAGATGGGTCATGTGCAAAATTGACAAGTCAGAACGTGATCATTGATTTGAGAAATCCGGCCGGCTGCTCCACCGCCATGGTGAAAGCCTCGGCGGCCTGGTCGACCGCGAAGCGATGGGAGACCATCTGTTCGAGCTGCATCTGTCCCCTGGCCACCCGGTCGAGAATGGTGGGGAACATGTTGGAATTCATACGGCTGCCGACCACCGTCATCTCCTTGCGGAAAATCTGCTGCTCGGTCACCTCGTTGGGGCTGCCGTCCATGCCGAGCAGTACCACCGCCCCGGTGGGTGCCACCAGGTCGATGCACTGCTCGAAAATTACGGGATGGCCCACCGCATCGCAGGTGACATGGGGGCCTTCGCCGTCGGTCAGGGCAAGGATCTTCTCCTTGAGTTCGGGATCGGTCGCTGTAAAGGCAGCCAGCGCCCCCAGTTCGACCGCCCGCTGCAGCCGATCTTCTTTTATATCGATCAGTATGCACCTGGCCCCGAGGCAGTGAGCGTTGAGCATTACGGCAATGCCGATGGGACCGGCCCCAAAGACCAGCACCACATGGTCCTCGCCCACATTGCCCCGCCAACAGGCCTGGGCGCCGATGGCCATCGGTTCGACCAGGGCGCCCAGCGCCAGGTCGTCAACCGAATCAGGCAGCTTGTGTACATCGCGGCCGCGGATCTTGAAATATTCCTGCATGGCGCCCTGGACGTGGACGCCGCGGCATTTGACGTCCGCGCAGGCGTTTGCTCGTCCCATAGTGCAGGCCCTGCAGGAACCGCAGCCCAGAACTGGGTCGATGGCCACCCGGTCACCCGCGGCAACACCGTTTACGCCGCTGCCGCATTCAACGATCTCACCGCAGCATTCATGGCCGACAATAACCGGCGGTTTGACGAACGGGTGTTCGCCCTGGAAGGTGTGCACGTCGGTGCCGCAGATGGACACTGCCTTGACTTTGACAATCACCTCCTCAGGGTCGGAGATGACTGGTTCGGCTTTATCGATGAGACGTACGTCTCGTGTTCCGGAAATCTCAATTGCTTTCATATTGTGTGCACCATTTGTTGTGGTATAGGGAAAATTTTTAGAGCGCGGTAGGCCACCGCTGGACATCCGCCAGGTACCCACCTGTATAGCAGTCGGGCGGACGGGTGTCAAGATGGTTTAAACCGGTTAAATTAATTGACATTAGGGCATAGGGAAATATATGTAGATCGTTAGTAAGTCAATGTCGAATCACCGCTTCAGACCAGCCGGGGCAAGGGGAAAAAGTTTCACCAGCAATCCCTTTAAGGGGTAGTTTCCATATCATTCTGCAACAGGTTGTTATGCCATGGACATAGTCGATCGATTAAGAACCCTGCGTCTCGTTCCGGTGGTCAGTCTACCTTCGGTCGAGGCGGGCGTGCGCCTGTCGGAGTTGTTGCTTGGGTGCCGTCTCGGCGTGCTGGAAATCACCTATCGAACTGACTGTGCGGGGGAAGCCATCGAGCAGATCTGCAGCCGCTTTCCTGAATTGGTTGTCATTGCCGGTACGGTGGTGGCGCCGGAGCAGGTCGATCAGGCCGTGGCGGCCGGTGTAAAGGGGATCGTAAGCCCCGGTTTTACGCACAGGCTGGCCGCCCACTGCCGCCAGAAGGATATTAGATATTTCCCCGGGGTCTGCACGCCAAGCGAGGTACAGGCGGCCCGTGAAGAGGGGCTGCAGCACCTCAAATTTTTTCCCGCCTCCCTTGCCGGAGGCATCAAGATGCTCGATCTTTTCAGGGCGCTTTATGCCGACGTACG
>JAHEER010000215.1 GCA_024640625.1 Desulfobulbaceae bacterium | reverse complement strand
TAACACGCTGAGTCCTTAGGCTGGTCTCATGCCTCGAAACCTTCGCAAGTGTCCCGTTGGATTACCCGTTCATGTCATCCAGAGGGGTAACAATCGCCAAGTGTGTTTCGCCGCGGAATCTGACCTGAAGGCATACGCTCATTGGCTCGGTGAGGGTGCAACGAAATTTGGGGTCGAGATCCACGCCTGGGTATTCATGACCAATCATGTCCACCTGCTTCTCACACCCGCCACAGAGATGGCCGTGTCCAATCTGATGCAGTACCTGGGCAGACTTTATGTGCGCTACTTCAACTTCCAATACCAACGCACCGGCACCTTGTACGAGGGACGATTCAAGTCCAGCATTGTCCAAACGCGCAAATATCTTTTGGCCTGCCAGCGCTACATCGAACTGAACCCGGTCAGAGCAGGCATGGCAACCGACCCCGGTGACTATGCATGGTCAAGCTACCGTGCACATGCCCTGGGCTGCGACGTGCATATGTGGACACCTCATGCCGAATATCTCACCCTCGGACACAATAAACCATCCAGAACAAATGCATATCGGGCAATGTTCACATCAGAGTTGGAACAAGAATTGGTTTCAGAGATTCGCCATGCCGCAAACACCGGCCTGGCCTTGGGTAACGACAAGTTTAAGGAGGAAATACAACAACTCACCAGCCAGCGCCAGCAACACCTCAAACGAGGACCAAAACCCAAACCCTAACCTCACCCCAATGACGAGTTTCTACTCTGACCACAAATGTTTAGATCCACCGCAACATCCTGATATCAGCCGCAGCTAAAATCGGCCTCACCGATTGGTTGGCACATGTCAGGCCAACCCACATCGCGCCAGTATCCGGGCAGTCTCAGGTCTTCCAGGTAAGCCTTGGTACCTGAGTCGGAACGAAACCTGTGAAGTTTCTCTGCCGGCGCAGAAGTTGAATACAACTCCAGTAATGGTGAGATAAACCATTCCACCCACTCTTCTTTCGACTCCATCACCGTGGCCAGCCATATGTCGTAACGATCCGCGTGAAAGGCTACCGACGGGCTGTACAAAGGGTCCGGAGTCTTCGCTGATTCACCATGGTTCTCGACCCAGTCGAGCTGCTCTATCAGGTCGGCATGCTCAAAGCGCAGTTCACTCATTTGATTTACATAATCACGCGCCGCTGCAAATTGGCCAGTCCGCAACATATCGTCAAACCGAACCATCTGAAGGTTGGGTAAATCGGGATTGATTTCGAGTGCAATCTGAATGGCTTTCGCTTTGAGCTCGTTCTCGCCCTGGGCTTCCAGTAATGCAACCATTGCATTTTGAAAAACCGGAACATATGGATCCAACTCAATCATGCGATCAGCAACCTTTCGGGACGCCTCCAGTTGACCGGAAAAAGTCAGTAACGACACATAGTCTTCCATGATGTCGGCTGAATCCGGATCCAGCTCCAGCGCTTGCCTGTAGTAGCGCTCAGCTTCGGCCCATTCCAACCGAAAGAACAGCGTATTTGCCATGGCGTGGATGGCCGTTGGCAGGGCTGAATCCAACTCCATCGCCCGCTCCGCGGCATCAACACTCTTCGCAAGGACGTCACCTAACTTTTGATGCTTTTCTTTACTGATGTAATTGGGTAATACGATGTAGGAATGGGAGAGGCCCGCCCAGGCTGGCGCGAACTCCGGGTCGATTGCCAAGGCTTGCTCGAACAGCGCCACCGCTTCCAGCAGTACTTCTCCACGCTGGCGATGCAATGCCCGGGCACGCAGGTAAAGGTCATAAACTTCGGGATTGACCGACCTGGGCATCACTTTCGGCTGATCGGAGATACCCATGGATAACTGCAGCGCGTCTGCGATCCGGCTGGCAATATCATCCTGGATGGCAAATATATTTTCCAGCTTACGGTCATATGCCTCGGACCAGAGATGGAAACCATCACTGGCTCGAATCAACTGAGCGGTGATCCGTATATCGTCCCCTGCTCTACGCACACTACCTTCAAGGACTGTTTCCACCCCCAGTTGCTCGGCAATCTTTCGAATGTCCTGATTCTGACCCTTGAAGGAAAAAACCGATGTTCTTGCAGCGACCTGTAACTCCCGGATACCCGCCAGGCGATTGAGAATTTCTTCGGTGATTCCATCGGAGAAGTATTCCTGCTCCACGTCCGAGGACATGTTCACAAACGGCAGTACGGCAATTGTATTCCTGCTTGCTGCAGTCACTATTGCATCAGTGTCACCCGTCACTACAGGCGCGGTATCGTCCGGACCAACGAAAAACCGCTCCCCGAAAAGTAAAAGAACAGCCACTGCGAGGAAAGCAATGATAACGCGATCCAGTCTGCGCCCGGTCGATGCCGAACTGGATTGAGTCCGATCAATTTCCGATTCACGCCTGATCCCCTCAGGTGTCAGCTCAAACACCCAGGTCACGATCAGAACCACTGGAAACCCAACCGCCGCTAGCAGTATGAACATCTGCATAATCCAGTTTGGCGCCGAAATGGCGTCCAAACCAAAATCAACGATCTGTAGTATCACCCAGGCGCCAACCACGTAGGCAAGGCCAACTCGCACAACGTTCCTGCGCCTTAGCTCACTAAAAAACTTCACTAATTTGGTCCGATTGAAAAGTGAATGACAAGGTTACCTCAAAAAAAAGTGCACGTCAGAATCTGCGCGTAATTATGCAACATGGAATAGTCGGGTCAGAGTCAAGGGCCAAAGTGGGCTTAAGTTCAATCATTGGGGCCAGAAATAACGGGGTCACCCATTACTTCTTACTTCCAGCAAGCAAAACTTGGAATAATTGGGGTAGGAATAATTGGGGTCAGTGTAAAAACTATTTGATGGGTGAGTTTTTACACTGACCCCAATTATTCTGGTATTCGGTCCACCTTGACCGGGGTTATAACCAAGCAGGTACACTTCGGAGGGGCGAAGATATTCTGCTGCTGAATAGAGCACCTCACCCTGCTGATCGGCGATGGGGGCGAGCATGCGGGTTAATCTATTATGAAGAGACTCTAGGTGATTATTCACGGGGGGATTTTACCTGTTTAGCCACAATAGAGGGAGCTAGGTATACTACTGTTTCAGCTGTTCAAAGAGGTATGCGGCCTCTTTTCCTTCTTGTAGTGGATTAAATGCACCTTATGAAACGATTCACACTAAGCATTCTGCTGCTT
>JAHEER010000214.1 GCA_024640625.1 Desulfobulbaceae bacterium | reverse complement strand
GCCAGCGTCCGCCATGAATAATCTCGCAAATACCCGTTCCAATAATTTCTTCCCGCGTTTTATGAGCCGCTTCCAGGGCGGCCTGGTTAACCTCGGTAATCACACCTTCAGGCGTGGTGAGTAGCACCGGGTCGGGTATCAGCTGCAGCAGTCCCATCCGGGTTTCCAGGCCACCGTTTTGTTCTCTCCGATCTCTGCGCACCTGATTTATCCGTTTTGGTTTTTTCAGCCCCGTGGGGTGTGTTTAATCAACTCTACGCCCATACTACTAATACCGTGAAGACATGTAAAATACAACGCTGTGGTAATTGCACAGTTTATTATTTAAGCGTATAATGAAATATATCGAAATACCAAGAACTCAACTATACCGGTCGTCAGTATGTAAGGTTATGGAGAATACAATAAATACCAGAATAAAGAACCCCGACATCGGCTATATCACCATCGATGAGCAAGGACAGATCTGCTCCTGCAACGATCAGGCTGCCGCTCTGCTCAACCTGGGCAGTTCCCAGCTGCTCAACAAAAGACTCGCCGACGTTATCGCCGCCGACAGCCGCTTTGCAGCGCTGGCAGAGCGACTCAAAGAGCCAGAAAAAACGCTGCAGAACGAGCAGTTCAATCTGCCCGGCTTTCATGAGGGTAAAAAAGACACCCTGACCGTTCGCGTCGTCAGGTTCGTCAGTGGCGAGGGGTACTATCGAGGCGGCTATATCGGACTCATCGACAGATCCGCAGCGGTTACCGCCCGGGCCCTGGCGCTCAACTCCATCGCCGAGGGAGTGTTCACCGTCGACGAGGAGATGAAGATAACCTCCTTCAATGAAGCCGCTGAAAAAATGACCGGCTGGCTGCAGGACGAGGTGCTCGGCAAGCCTTGCAAAAATGTGTTCCGCTCCAATATCTGCGGCCATTCGTGCGCCCTTTCCACCGCCACTGCCAACAACTGCAATATCCTCGTTGATAGAGATGTCTACATGACCAGGAAAGACGGTTCGTCATTTCCGGCAAGAATCAGCGCCACACCGCTTATCGGCGAGGACAATCAGATCGTAGGCGGGGTCGAGACCTTTTGGGATATCAGCGAGATGGTCCAGAGCGATTTGATCATCAATGCCGTGGCCGACGGGGTCGTCACTTTTGACGATGACGGCATCATTACCTCTTTTAATGCCGGGGCCCAGCAGATTACCGGCTGGAGCGAAGAAGAGGCTGTGGGCAGACCCTGTGACGAGATGTTTTTCGGAGCCGACAGCGTGGTCGCCTGTCCCATCATGAAAAAAAACCGTGACGGCGAACCGTGCACTGTCATAGACCAGGCCGGCTATGTGGTCGACAAGGACGGCTTCAATATTCCGATCTCGGTATCCATCACCCCGATGCTGGACGCAGAACAGAGGCCCATCGGCTGCGTGCAGACCTTCAGGGACAATACCCAGGCGCTGCAGAACAAGCTGATTCTCGATTCCATCGCCGACGGGGTGTTCACCGTCGACAGGAACTGGGTGATCACCTCCTTCAACCTGGCTGCCGAGATCATCACCGGCTGGGAGAGTGAAGATGCAGTCGGCAACTTCTGCAGCGATGTCTTCCACAGCTCGATCTGCGGCAAGAACTGTGCCGTGGCCGAGGCGCTTTATACCGGCAAGCCGGTAACCAACCGATCGATAACCATCAAAGACGCCGACGGCAAGAAAAAGCCGATAAGCATCAGTGCGGCGCCGCTGCTCGACGTGGTCGGCAACGTCATTGGCGGCGTCGAGACATTTCGCGACCTGACAGTCGAAGAAACCTTGCGCAGACAGCTGATGCAGCGCTTCACCTTTGATGAGATCATCAGCAAGAGTCCGGCCATGCAGCGCTATTTCGATATTCTGCCGGATATCGCCCTGAGTGATTCCACCGTATTGATACTGGGGGAGAGCGGCACCGGAAAAGGCATCCTGGCCGAGACAGTGGTCAACTCCTCCTCGCGGCGGGATAAGCCTTTTATATCGGTTAACTGCGGGGCTATCCCCGAGACCCTGCTCGAATCCGAGCTTTTCGGCTATAGATCAGGGGCCTTCACCGATGCCAGAAAAGACCGGGAGGGCCGTTTCAGCGCCGCCGACGGGGGCACCATTTTCCTCGATGAAATAGGCGACATCCCCCATTCCCTGCAGGTCAAGCTGCTCCGAGTTCTCGAAGAACATGTGTATGAACCGCTAGGTTCAAACGAATCCATAAAAGTCGATATCCGGGTCATTGCCGCCACCAACCGTGACCTTAAAAAACTGGTGGAGGAAGGGATGTTTCGCGACGATCTCTATTACCGACTCAATGTGGTCAACATCACCTTGCCGCCGCTGCGTGATCGCAAGGAGGACATTCCCCTCCTGATCGACCATTTCATCGACAAGTTCAGGGCTGAAAAAAAGAAAGATATCAACGGTATAAGCGACGCCGTTTTGAGCCGCCTAATGCACCATTCCTTCCCCGGCAACATCAGGGAGCTGGAGAATGTGATCGAATATGGCTTTATTCTCTGTCCCGGAGGGCTGATCCAGGAGCATCATCTGCCCGATTCGTTTCACCAGGATGAACCATCGGCAGGCTTCAACCAGGGCCTGCAGAACGGTGGACTAAGCCTGGAACAGATCGAAGAACGGGCGATTCTTGGCGCCTTGCAGCGCAACAAATGGAAAAAAATGATGACCTGTCGGGAATTGGGAATCTCCAAGGACACCCTGCGCAGAAAAATCGAGCGCTACGGTCTGGAAAATCCCCTGGATGTGGCCTGAGTGGTCATTGTGGAGTTAGACGGGTACCTGGCAAAATTAGGTTTTTGGCTCAAGATCGTGGCGGATGGGGCAATGTTGCCACAGGACTATGGTAAGGTCCGAGGTTAAAATGTTTGCGCAACGCAGAGATTGCGCAACCAGATCTTTTTTCGAGACAACTAATGAGACTCAGCTTTGAGGCAGCTCCCGCAGACCCCATCCACCCGAATTTCAATCCGTTCAATCTGCCCTGGGAAGGTCTTTCTGAGGCTATCGGATGAGAGATCGAGGCTGCCTGGATTGAGACAATCCATACGGCCGCAGCGGGTGCAGTAAAAATGATGGTGCGGCGCGTGATTGCCGTTCGGAGCCAGACCGAAATGGGCAGCCCTGCCCCCGGCGCGCAGGCGCTCCACCAGTTTGTAGTCGACCAGCAATTCCAATATCCGGTAAATGGTGACTCTGTTGATTGACTGGTTG
>JAHEER010000027.1 GCA_024640625.1 Desulfobulbaceae bacterium | reverse complement strand
TTGCTGTTATTCAGTTGTCAAGGATCGTCGCGGCACCACCGTCGGGCCGTGCGCTCGTGACGAGCGCGGAAGAACGTCAATCTAATATAACCCGCTCATCTTGTCAATTAAATTGTCGTCCACTCTACACTTTTACCGCTTCCCGCTCCTGCCCCCAAAACCGCGACAAACTAGTCCCTCTCAGTTCACTTGTCAATACGTTTGTCGACTACCTTTAAAAATAATTACGATTGTAACTCAGGCAAGGATTATCCGATCCCAAAATGGTTGGAAGAATGAGGGTACTCCTGAAAGAGATTTGTAAGATCAGACGCATAGCCGCCATAAAGAAAAAGTGCTTTATGGCGGCTATGAAAAACGGGTTGGACTAGAATTTTTTCTTAATGGAGCGTAGGAAATCCTTGGTCAGGCGTGGATGTGCAGCCAGCTCCTGATAAACTTCAGCGGACAGCGACGCTTTGAAAAAATCGTCTATCTGGGAGTAGGTCATCCCCCTGGAGATCGCTTCCGTGGCCTTTGCGGTAATCATATCCCGGTCCTCTGGGGAATCGATATAGGAAAGGATTCCGGAGATGACTTCGGGAACGGAGGTCTTATCGTGCAGCGCGGCCAGTTCATTCTTGATCCCGCTGATTTCTTCATCGATCCGCAGCTGGAGATTCTGCACCTCTGTGGAAACGGCCTCAACCTTGGTGCTCAACACCTTGAACTGGTCGCTGACTTCTGCAAGCGAATTCTCAAAGCCGGCCAGCTTTTCTTCCTGGTCTGCACCGGAGGCCAGGGTATCTATCCGCCGCTGTATACCTGCGATCTTCTCATCGTTAAAGGATGAAGTCCGTGTCAGTTCCGACAGTTTTGAGTTTACGGCGTCAAGCTTGTCTTCCGGCGGGGATGCCTGGCGTGCTAGTGGCTCAGCTTGTGGTTGTTGCGCTGGTTGCGGCTCTGCCGGCGGTATGGTTTCAGCCACTTTCTCAGATTCGGGTTTTGATTCAGCGGGTTTTGGGGCGGAGGCCTGGTACTTTATCTTGGTGCCTCTCACTTTACCGTAAATCTCGCCAAGAGATTTTTTCAATTGTTCAAAGAGATCGCGCCCTTTGTCTCTGGAATAAAACGAAACCGCCGCAAGATAGACGCCGATGATAACGGCAATCGAGAAGACGATGGCTATGCACAGAGCGACTACAAAAATAACAGCGGAAAAAATACCAGAGATTAATGCGCCGATGGAGCCCAGCAGCCCTTGGGATCCAGAACCGGCAACGATGGAAATGAGCAGAAAGACCACAAGGAGTATGGCCCCAGACTGAATAAGTGGATTTTTGAAGTCGTTTTTATTCATGATGTGCTCCCAAGCGTGGTGAAAACAGGTAGGGTCCAAGAAACTGGTACGGAATGTTAGCACATTATTCTAATCGCCACCGTGCCGCGGTGCAAGAGTGTTCTTCCAGTTTGGGTCAGCTTTTTACCTTTCTCAACGCCTTGATTCGTTGAAGAACAGGGGGATGGCTGTAGCTCAGGAACACCATCGCTGGATGGGGGGTGAGATTGGACAAGTTGGCAACACTCAGTTTTTTCAGGGCCCGCACGAGGTTCTCGGGTGCGCCGGTGGTGTGCGCGGCATACCTGTCGGCTTCAAACTCATGGGCCCTGAGCATGATATTGAACAGGATGGACAGCAGGGTGCTGAATGGCGAATAAAGAAAGGCAAAGAAGATGAGGCTTGCATAGATGGATAGGTGTTCCATCTTGAAGGCTGCAAACACGCCGGGGTTGTTGAGAAAAAGGGATAACAGGTAGAACACCAGCCCGGTTTGCAGGATGGAAATAGCCATCATCTTCCAGATATGGTGTCTTTTGAAGTGGCCCATTTCGTGAGCCAGCACGGAGATTATCTCGTCATCGTCAATCTTTTCGAGCAGGGTGTCATAAAACACTATCTTCCTGAATTTCCCGAAACCGGTGAAGAAGGCGTTGAGCTTGGTGGATCGCTTTGAGCCGTCCATGGTGAAGATGCCGCTGATTTTGAAATTCTGGAGCCGGGCGTAGGTCAGGATTTTTTCTTTCAGAGGGCTGTCCTCGAGCGGGGTGAATTTATTGAACAGCGGCATGATCACCACCGGCGCCAGGAATTGCACAATAAAACCAAAAGTGACGGTGCCAACCCAGCAGAGAAGCCACGCATGCGAACCGGTGTATTCAAAAAACCAGAGGATCGCAGCCAGTATTGGTGTACCAAGCACAATGGTCAAGAGAATCGATTTGATGATATCCGTGATGTAAGTTTTGGCAGTGGTTCGATTAAAACCAAACTGGGCTTCGATCTTGAAAGTGGAATAGATGGAGAACGGCAGTCCCACGATGGATGAAAGCAGGGTTAATAAACCGGCATAGAGAATGCCGGTGGGGATGGTGCCCAGTCCAAAGCCACGGACGAATTGATCCACCAGATTGAATCCGCCGCTGAGCAGAAAGAGTAACAAAAGAGCTGTGATAATTGAACTTTCCAGCACTGAGAAAATTGTCTGTACGCGTGTATAGGCCTGTGACTGCCGATATTTTTCCTGATCGTAAGTGTCGGTAAACTCCTCCGGCAGATTGGGGGAGAGGGCCTGAAGGTTAAGCAGCGATATGGCGGTATTGACAAGAAAGCTGGCGCCGATAACAACAAGAATGAAGATCAACCAGGGGTTCATGATGCACCGTTTGCTTGTAAAATTTTAATAAGCATACAGGCACGATAGTGCAGATTATCGAGGTCGCAAGTGGGCGGCCTTCAGACCTGGCGCAGCCTCTGAGTCAGGCCGGACGGGATGGCCATACTGCCAGCCTAGAGAATGGTCCCTACTGCGGCGGAGGTGAGGCTCAGGAAGGCGCCCGGTAAAATGCCCATGGCGACGATGACGATGAGCAGCAGCACCGAGACCGCAGTGGTCAGTCCACTGGGTGCAACCTGTGAAGCTGGCCCCTTGGGGTCACTGCAATAGGCTACCCTCACCACGGAGAGATAGTAGTATATGGCGATGGCGGTGTTGAGCGCGGCGAGAACCACGGCGAGCACATGACCCTGTTTGAAGGCGTTGACCAGCAGCATGAATTTCCCGGTGAAGCCTACGAAAGGCGGAATACCCGCCAGGGCAAACAGGCCGATGGCGAGAATCACGGCAAGAAACGGGGAACGCTGGTGAAGGCCGGTGAAATCCTCTATGGCCAGGTTTTCTCCCGCTGGGGCGACGGCACAGACCACCAGGAAGCAGGTCAGGTTCATGGCTGCATATCCGATAATATAATAAAAAGAGGTTGCATACCCCTGACTGGAGAGGGTGAGAAGGCCGAAGAGCACAAAACCGGCGTGGGAGATCCCGGAGAAACCCAGCATGCGCTTAAAATCCTTCTGCACGAGGGCCGAGAGATTACCGTAAAACATCGAACCGACGGCGCAGACAAGCAGAAGGTTGACAACGGTCTGCCCTTCGGCGCTGACCAGCGACACGATTCTTATCATGACCGCGACGGCCGCAATTTTGGGAACCGCGGCTATAAAAGCCGTGGTTTCGTTGGCTGCTCCCTGATAGACGTCGGGCACCCAGAAATGAAAGGGGAAGATGGCCAGTTTAAAGAAGAACCCGGCCATCATCATAACCAGTGCGATAATCGCAGCGGGCTGATAAAACAACGGTTCGATCCGGGTGGCGATGTCAGATAGATAGGTCGAACCGCAAAGACCGAAGATGTAGCTCATGCCAAAGAGCATGAAGCCGGTGGACATGACGCCGAAGAGCAGGTACTTGATGCCCGATTCCATCTGCATCGCACCAGCGCTGGTTGAGGACCGCATCGGCACCATGATATAGACCGCGAAGCTGGACAATTCCAGGGAGACCAGGATAGCCAGGAGTTCAACGCTTGAGGTCAGCATCATCAGCCCTAGCACAGCGGTAAACAAAAAGACGTAGTACTCAGCTCTTACTTCGCTCTTGATGCCCGGGGACAGCTCAGAGAAGATCAAGACAACCAGAGTCGCCGCAGCAAGCAAAAATTTGAAAAGCTGGGAGAACAGATCGACCCGGTAGGATTCGAAAAAGAGGGAACCGTCCTGCCTCAGGCTGACCAGCGTGGCGAGGACCACCAGTGCCATAAGGGCGATGGTCAGTTTTCTGACAGTTTCGAGTGCCGGACTGCCGAGACCCACCAGAAACAGGGAGAGTGTTCCCAGTAGCAGAATCAGTTCAGGTAAAAAGAGCATAATGTTCCTTTAATCCATTGCCTGCATCATTACCGCCCGACCAAGATCTCGGCCGCAGCCACCGATTGCGCCTTGTAGGCGTTGAACTGGCTGAGCAGTTCGGTGACGCTCATATCCATCATTTCCATAAACGGCCCCGGGCTCAGTCCTATCCACAAGACAAAAAGCAGAAACGGAGCCAGGGTGATAATTTCCCGGCTGTTAAGGTCGGTTATCCAGGACTGGTCCGGGTTATCGACGCCTCCCCAGATGACCTTCTGCAACATTCTGAGCATGTAGGCGGCGGCGATTACTGCTCCGGGAATTGCCGCCAGCCCGAGAGTTACATCAAATTCAAAGGTACCGGCCAGTACCAGAAATTCGCCGACGAAACTGTTGGTACCGGGAAAACCGAATGAAGACAGCGAGAAAAAGGCCAGGAAGGTGACGAAGATCGGCATGTATTTACCCACGCCGGTGGCATCGGAGAGTTCCCTGGAGTGGGTTCGTTCATAGATCATACCGACGCAGAGAAAGAGGGCTCCAGTGGTGACGCCATGGTTGATCATCTGCAGGATGGCCCCTTCAATTCCCTGTTTGTTGAGCACGAAGATGCCCAGGGTGACGAAGCCCATATGGCCGACGGAAGAGTAAGCGATCAGCTTCTTCATGTCCTGCTGGGCAAGGGCGGTGAGACCGCCGTATATGATGCCGGCGATGGACAGCCAGAGCACGTAGGGCAGAAGAAGCAGGGTGGCATCCGGGACGATAGGCAGGGCGAAGCGAACAAACCCGTAGGTCCCCATTTTTAATAGAATTGAAGCAAGTATTACCGACCCGGCCGTGGGTGCTTCGACATGGGCGGCGGGCAGCCATGTATGAAACGGGAACATCGGAACCTTGACTGCAAAGGCAATGAAAAACGCTATGAAAACAAGCACCTGGGGGAGGAGTCCGTAAGGCTGCCACATCATCTCAGGGATGAAGAACGAATAGGAATTCTTCCAGTACAGCCAGATGATTGCCACCAGCAGGAGGATGGACCCGGCAAGCGTGTAGAGGAAGAATTTGATCGAAGCGTAAATCTTTCTGGGCCCGCCCCAGATACCGATGATCAGGTACATCGGGATCAGCATGGCTTCCCAGAGGATATAGAAAAGGACAAAATCGAGGGCCACGAAGACCCCGATCATCGCCGTTTCCATAACCAGCAGGCAGATCATAAACGGTTTCACCCGTACCTTTATGTAGGACCAGGAAGCCAGCACGCAAAAAGGCATGATCAATGCCGTCATCACCACCAGCAATATCGAGATGCCGTCAATGCCTATGGTATAGTTGATATTGAGCGGGGCTACCCAGACGTGGGTCTCGGCGAACTGAAAGGCTGCGGTTGAGGTGTCAAAGCCGGCCACCAGCACAAGACTGAGCAAAGCGACGATGGAGGTGAACGCGAGGGAAGCATATCTGCACGCTTCATCGCCCCTCATTGGCAGCAGTACGAAGGCGCCAGCTAGGGGCAGGAAAATCAAGGTACTGAGGAGGGGAAAGCCCTGGTTTATCAGAAGTTGATCCATCTCTGTTATTCCTTGATTCTTCGCATTACATCCAGATAAAGGCGATGAGTACCAGCGCCACGAAAGTTACCGTATAGGCCAGGGTGTGCTGTATCTGGCCGCGCTGCAGTACCCTGGCAAGCAATCGTCCAAATGAGCGTACTCCCCGGGCAGAACCGTCGAGGAACCCGTCGATGCCGTGCCAGTCGAACCAGGCCCAGAAGCGGGCAGTGGTCATCAATGAAAACAGGCCGACCACCCGGTAGGCTTCTCCCCAGATGGTATCCAGCCACTGAATCGGGTACTTGGCCAGCCACTGGAAAACTTGTCCGCCGCTCCGATAGAACCAGTCCAGATCGAGACTGATGGTGGCCCGGGCGAGAATCCGTTCTCGAAAGAGCATGAAGCCCAAGGCGGTAAAAGCCAGAATCTGCAAAGTTTCACTCAGGTGATACGCACTGTAGGGATGATACAGGGCATCCTGATGGGGCAGCATGGAGTAGAGCAGCGGGTAGAAGGTACCAAGTACGAAACAGAGCAGTCCGGCAACGATCATAGCCGCCTGCATGTTCCACGGTGGATCGGCTGCACGGTCAGTGACTTCAGCGGATTTCGGCTCACTGAAAAAGAGCAGGTACGGCAACCGCAGGCCGGCCACCAGGAAGGTTCCGGCGGACACCATGGTCAGTAGAAACCCGGCCCATAACAGGTGCTCTTCGTAGCTGGCGGCAATGATCATCGACTTGGAAACGAAGCCGGAGAAGAACGGGAAGGCCGATACCGAGACTCCTCCGATAATGATGAACAGCATGGTCACCGGCATTTTCTGGTAGAGTCCGCCAAGTTCGGTAAAGCGGCTTTTGCCGGTCATTTGAATGACTGCTCCGGCGCCCATGAAGAGCAGCCCTTTGTAGAGGATATGGGCGAAAGCATGGGCGGCGGCCCCGTTGATCGCCAGCGCCGTGCCGATGCCGACGCCGGCGACCATATAGCCGACCTGACTGATAATTTCCCAACCCAGCAGTCTCCTGACATCATTTTCGTTGATGGCGTAGACGATGCCGTAGATGGCCATCGCCACTCCGAGAACGATAAGGACATCGAAGCCGGCACAGGCTCTGGCTAATGTATAGACCGCTGTTTTGGTGGTGAAGGCGCACATGAAAACCGCGCCCCCTATGGTCGCTTTCGAGTAGGCGTCAGGCAGCCATGAATGGAGCGGCACTACGGCAGCGTTGAGCATCAGGCCTGACATGATCAGCCAGGTAGAGAGGCTGTGGGTATCGTAGTCGAGCAGTTCAAAAGCGATGCTGCCGGTGGCCTGGTAGCGGAGTACGAATCCCATCAGCAGCAGCAGACCGCCAAAGGTGTGGACCAGCAGATATCTGAACCCTGCCGCAGTCGCATCTTTCTCTGCTTTGTTGCACCAGATCAGGAAGGTCGAGGCAAAAGCCATGATTTCCCAGAACAGGAACAGACAGAGGTAGTCGCCGGCGTAGATAGCCCCAATGGAACCCGCAACGTAGAACCAGGCGGCCATCTGCTGCCAAAAGTCCTCTACCTGCAGGCTGTAGAGGGTAGCGATGATGGCCATCAGGGCCATGATAAAGGCGAAGACATTGGACAAGGCGTCGATGCGGCCAAATGTCAACTGCCAGTCAAGAAAGGCGACCTGACCGTAAATCCCCTGATTGAAGCCGAGATAGACCACATCGACGAAGGTGAAGATCGGTACCAGCAGCAGGTAAGGCTTGCGGAACGGTTCCCTGATAAAGGGTAGAAGCAGCGCCCCGGCGATGAGCAGCAGCGAGGGATGAAGGAAACTAGTCGTCATAGAAATCCTCCTCCCGTTCGATACCTGCTGAAGCCAGCCAGCGGGCGAAAAAAATCAGCACAGTACAGGACACCAGACCGAATAAGGCCCAGAACCCGGGGATGTATTTCTCAGCCCAGGTGTGGGCATGGGAGGTGTCCACGGTCATGGACCAGACAACTATGGCAGCCATGGTGCCGTAGAGTAGATAACGTATTTCCCGCCCCCGTTTCTTCAGAAAGTCGATAAACTGAATCATCCTGTCACCGCCTTGACGAAGGTCATCATGAAATTGGGGAAGATGCCGATCAGCACCGATATGAAACAGGCAATCAGAATGGGAATGAGCATGGACAGCGGCGCTTCCTTGATTCCGGTATAAGGTTCGTCGACCGGCCGCTTGCCGAAAAAGGCGCGATAGGTCACCGGCAGAAAATAGGCGGCGTTGAGCAGGGTCGAAGTCAGCAGAATGAGCAGAATACCGATCTGGTGCGCCTGCATCGAGCCGACCAGCAGCTTCCACTTGGAAACAAAGCCGGCCACCGGGGGGGCGCCGATCATGGAGAGTGAGGCAATCGCAAAGGCACCAAAAGTGAACGGCATGACTTTGCCCAGCCCCTCCATTTCTGAAATTTCTTTCTTGTGAGCAGCCACATAGATGGCTCCGGCACAGAAGAACAGGGTGATCTTGGAGAAGGCGTGGTTGACGATGTGGATCAGCCCGCCTTCGATGGCCGCCGGGGTGAGCAGGGCGACACCTAAAATGATGTAGCTGAGCTGACTGACCGTGGAGTAGGCCAGACGGGCTTTCAGATTGTCCTTGGAGAGAGCGATAATAGAGGCGGCTATGATAGTGAACCCGACGAAATACGCGGTGGGTACGCCGAGGTTGAGGGCATCCATGAGATCGACACCGAAAACATAGAGCATCACCCTGGTGGTGCAGAAGACACCGACTTTGACCACGGCGACCGCATGGAGAAGAGCGGAAACCGGGGTGGGGGCGACCATGGCGCCGGGCAGCCAGTGATGGAAGGGCATTATTCCATTTTTGGCAAAACCGAACAGACAGAAGATATAGAGCATGATCACCAGCCCCTTGTTGACCCCGTCGGGGAAGATGCCGGTGGAAATATCGGTGGCGAAATCAAGGGTGCCGGTCAGTACGTAAATAAGAATCATTGCCGGCAATAAAAAGGTTTTGGCGGTGGCGGTCAAATAGACCAGGTATTTACGGCCGCCGTCATAGCCTTCCTGATCCTGATGGTGGGCAACCAGCGGATAGGTGCAGATCGAGACGATTTCGTAAAACAGGTACATGGTGAAAAGATTATCAGAAAAGGCAACGCCGATGGCGCCGAAAATGGCAATGGCGAAGCAGGCGTTGAATCTGGTCTGGGCATGTTCGTTGAGTCCGCGCATGTACCCCATCGAGTAGAACACGGCAATGGTCCACAGAGACGAGGCAACCATGGCGAAGATCATCGACATGGGGTCCGCCCGCAGCGATATGGTTACATTGGGCAGAATCGTAAAGAGATTGTAGTAGAGTGTCTGGCCCGCGAAAATCGTCGGGATCATCGAACAGACGACCACGAAGAGAGCGATTGATGAGACGGACGAGATCGTTTCCCTGAGATTTTCATCCTTGCCGAGGAGCATCACGATAATCGAGCCGATCAGAGGGATGACGACGGCCAGGAGCAGTTTCGACGTGATAATAATGGTCTCGTCCATGGTTTCTTCTAGCCTTTAAGGTTGACCAGCTCTTCAGCATCGACCGTTTTGTAATGACGATAGACGGCCACGACAATGGATAGGCCGATGGCCGCCTCGGCGGCGGCAATGGCCATTATAAAGAGGGTGAAAATCTGTCCGATTGAAGGATCAGGGGCCAGGAATCTATTGAATGCCATGAAGTTGATCGACACCCCGGCGAGCATCAGTTCGGCGGCGATCAGCATGCCGATCAGTGTTTTTCTGGTTACCAGGCCGTAGATCCCAAGGCTGAAGAGCATAGCGCCGAACACCAGGTAGGTGGTCAGATAGTTATGGATCGAGAGCAGTGCCATGATCAGTTTCTCCCTCCCCTGGCTATGACGATTGCCCCGATGATGGCGATCAGCAGGACGATCGAAATCAGTTCGAAAATCATCGAGTAGGTGGTGAGCAGATGGATGCCGATCTCCCTGACCGAGCCGCTGGCAGTCTTGGGACTGGCCTGCCATTCTGTGGTCAGGGCAAGGGCGCTCATGCCTCCGAAGATGAGGGCGGCGATCATGAAGCCCAGGGGGCCGGACAATAAATTGGAGGGGCTGCTTTTAAGCTGTTGCTCGGGGGCCGCCAGCATGATCGCAAAGGAGATGGTGACGCAGATGGCGCCCACGTAAATGAGGATCTGCATCATGGCCATGAAGGGCGAGTTGAGAAAATAATAAAAACCTGCTACGCCGGTAAAGCAAATGACGATTCCGGAAAGGGCTCTGACCAGCCGCTCGGCGGTGGCGGCGATAAACCCGCCGGCGAGGGTGACACCGATCATAATCAGAAATATCAGGCCTGCCATGCCGTCGGCGCTGAACAGTTCGGGGGACGGAACGGGGGTCATCGGTTCTGTTCCTCGAGTCGTTGAAGCAGGTCCATGATAAAGTCCTCTTTTCTGGTGGAGGCCAGGTTGTATTCGTTGGAAAACCGCAGGGCGTTGAAGTTACACGATTCCACGCAGGAGCCGCAGAGCGAGCAGGTGGTGAAATCAAGGATATAGCGAGAGAGTACTTTTTTCTTCTCACCTTCGGGCTTGACGCCGGCCAGACTGATGCAGCCCGAGGGGCAGGCCCGCTGACACATGGAGCAGACGATGCAGTTGGGCTTGCCGTCTTTATCACCGATGAGTTCTATATGGCCGCGGAACCGGGGGTACATCTTCACCGATTCGTGCGGGTAGTTGAGAGTGACCGGCCGCCGTGGAAATTCCTTCAACGTCACCCACATGCCGTCGAGCAGCGATTTAGTACCGGTAAAAAGATCTGTAAAATAACCGCCCATGTCAGAACACCTTGAGCAATCCTGCGGTGAGCAGCAGGTTGAATAGCGAGATTGGTATTAAATATTTCCAGGACAAGTTCAGCAGCCCGTAAATGGTCGTACGAGGAAAGGTCCAGCGAATCCAGATAAAGACGAAGATGATCAGGTAGATTTTCAGCAGGAACCAGCCCACATGGTGGGTAAACGGGAAGAAGCCGAGATCGCCGACCGGGCAGGCCCAGCCTCCGAGAAACAGAATCACGGTCAAACAGGCGCCGATGACGATATTGGCGTATTCACCCATGAAGAAAAGTCCAAAGCCCATGGAGGAATATTCGGTGTGGAAACCGGCCACCAGCTCACTTTCGGCTTCGCCGAGGTCGAAGGGGGCGCGGTTGGTCTCGGCCACCGAGCAGACGAAGAGAATGAGAAAAGACACCGGCATCAGCAGGTTGAAGCCGACCTGCTTCTGCAGAGGCCAGATGTTCCAGCTCCAGAAGCCGCCGAGCTGGGTCTGGACGATGTCGCTCAGGTTCAGTGAACCGGAAATCATCACGATGGTGATGGTGGTTATCATCAACGGTATTTCATAGGCCACCGTCTGGGAGACGGCCCGCACCGAGGAAATCATCGAGTACTTGTTCCTCGATCCCCAGCCGGCCACCAGCAGCGACATGCCGCCCAGAGCGGCGAAAGCGAATATCATCAGGACGCCGACATCGATAGGGTGGGCTACGATATTGTCGCTGAAAGGGATGGTGACAAAGCTGATCAGGGCCGGAAACATGGCCAGTACCGGGGCCACCATGAAAATGGCCTTATCGACGCCGCCAGGGATGAGAAGCTGTTTGGTCATCAGCTTTACTCCGTCAACCGGCGGCTGCAGCAACCCCCACGGTCCGTTTTCCATGGGGCCCGGACGGCGCTGGAACAAGCCGGCGCCTTTGCGCTCGCACCAGACCAGGTAAGCCGCGTTGGCGCCGACGAAGCAGATCGCTATGAAAACCGCGAGGATCACGTTGAACAGTGTCAGACTCATGCTTGCCTCCGTTACCGATCCATTTCCGGGATGACCAGGTCGAGGCTTCCCATGAAGGCCAGTGCGTCGGCAATCAGCATGCCCCTGCAGGCCTCATCGAACAAGTGCATGTTGGAATAGGTTGGCGAACGCAGTTTCAACCGATAGGCGTTCTTGCCGCCATCGCTGACCATCCGGATGCCGAAATTACCACGTGCCGTCTCCACGGCCGCATAATAATCTCCCGGAGGCGGCTTGATCAGTTTTGGCTTCTTTTTGGGGTTCACCGGTCCGTCCGGCAGCTTGTCCAGGGCCTGCTCGATGATGCGCAGGCTCTGTTCCATCTCTTCCATGCGCACCAGGTAGCGGGCGTAGCTGTCGCCCTCCCCGTAGACAGGCACCTCGAAGTCGAACTCCGGGTAGACGGAGTAGGGTTCATTGCGCCGCACATCGTAATTGATGCCGGAGCCGCGGGCCACGGGTCCAGTGGCGCCGTAACGCTGGCACATGTTTTGATCGACCGGACCGTGGCCTTTCAGGCGCTTCATGAGGATGATGTTGCCGGTTACCAGCTTGGCGTACATCTTCAGCTCTTTGCGCATGCGCTTGATGAAGGCCCGGGTGCCGGTGATGAAATCATCATCTATATCGTTGTAGAGGCCCCCGAATCGGAAGTAACAATAGGTGAGCCGCGATCCGGTGACGGCCTCGAGCAGATCGAGAATCTGTTCCCGGTCGTCGAAGCAGTACATCAGCGGGGTGAATCCGCCAAGGTCGAGGACATAGGCGCCAAGCCAGACGAGATGGGAGGCAATCCGGTTGAGTTCAACGGTGATGACCCGGATGTATTCAGCCCGTTCGGGCACCTCTATGTTGCAGGCCCGCTCAACGACCAGCGCATAGCCGTGGTTGAACGACATGGCCGAGAGGTAGTCCAGGCGGCCCATGTTGGGCATGTATTGCGGATAGGTCCGGTTCTCGGCCATCTTTTCGTGCATCCGGTGGATGTAGCCGAGCACCGTTTCGGCGTTGTAGATATATTCGCCGTCCATGGTCATCTTTACCCGCAGTACCCCGTGGGTGGCCGGATGCTGGGGGCCGACGTTCAGTACGAAGGTTTCATCCTGCTGGAGGGTAATAGGCTCGGTCATGCTTCGAAGTCCTTCAGAAGAGGATGAAAATCGGCATCTTCGGGGAGCAGCAATGGAACGAGATACGGATGCCCGTCGAAAACGATTCCGAAAAAGTCGTGGGTTTCCCTCTCATGCCAGGAAGCGCCGGTGTAGATGGGCGTAATGGTCGGCAGGTGAGGAGCCGAACGGTCCACTCTGGTGCGGATCACCGTGCGGCAGAGGTCGAAATCGTAGCGGCTGAAATCATAGACCACCTCGAGTTGCTCATCTTTGATCCAGTCGACCCCGGTGATCGCTTCCAGGTAGTAGCCGAGATCAAAAAGAATCCTCACCGCCTCGATCAATTGATCGGGCTCGATCTGGGCGTCGAGATGAAATCCTCTGGTGTGGTAGTCCTGCTCAATGATACCGTTGCCCCGTGGCTCCGGTTTTTTTTCGCCTTCCTCCGCATCATCGGGTTCCGGTTCGGAGGCCGGCGGGTCGGGAAACAGTGCGGCAAGTGCTTCTTTGGTTTTTTCCTGGATTTTCATATGCAGAAATAGCTGGACAACTCAGCTCTCTTCAGTCCCGGATGAGCGCCACTCGGGCTTTGGTTTGGGCCATCTGCGCCAGCCGGTTATCTTGTATTCAAGTTCGATGATGCCCTCGATCAAAGCCTCGGGTCTGGGCGGACAGCCCGGCACGTAGACATCCACCGGGAGAAACTCGTCTGCTCCTTCGACAATCCCATATTGCCCTTCGAATAAGAAGGGCCCGCCGGAAATAGCACAATTGCCCAGGGCGATGACCCATTTCGGTTCGGGCATCTGATCGTAGAGGGTCTTGATTCCGGGGGCCATTTTTTTGGAAATGGTGCCGGCCACAATCATCAGGTCGCTCTGCCGGGGCGACGGCCTGAATACCTCGGCCCCGAATCTCGAGAGATCGAAGCGGGCGGCGCCGGTGCACATCATCTCAATGGCACAGCAGGCGATGCCAAAAGTCAGGGGCCAGAGTGAGTTGGCCCTGCACAGGTCAATGATTTTGTCAGCGACAGCAAACTGAACAAATGATGATGGAACAGTGTCTATTGACGGCGATACGTCTTGCGTTCCCACTTAAATACTCCCTTGATCCAGGCATAGACGACAGCCAGTGATAAAATACCAACAAACAGGATGATTTCGATGAAATCCCTGACTATGAACATTTCGTCATTGTAGGCCAGAGCAACGGGAAACAGGAACAATACATCGACGTCGAAGGCGAGAAAAATCAAAGCGTAGAGATAGAACACAACCCCGTAGCGTATCCAGCTGTCACCGATCGGGTCCATACCGCACTCGATAAACTGATCAGTGTTGTTGCCGATCTGCCTGGTCTTACGGGGCATGAAAAGATGGACGATGATGATCGGACCAAGTGCAAAAGTCAGACCTCCAAGGGTGAAGGCGGTGATCCACAGGATATCGTCCCGGTAGAGAAAAACGGAAAAATCCATGCAAAACTCTCCGTTATCATGTATAAAAACAGCCGTTTATGGTATATTACAGCGCGGCAAAATTCCTGCCATAATATAGAACGGTTGTGCTGGTGTCAATTTTTTTTTACAACCACAGTGTGGTAATTATGGTCTATAATTATTTGTATTAAAACGATATTTTGCACTTTTCCCCAGTGCGTTGTTTGTTATCTTTTTTTTTTACAAACAATGATTTCGTGTGCATTGTCAGTAAAAAAGATGTAAACTATCAAAAAAACTGAATACGGGCGTGCCGGATGTCTATTACTTTGAGACAATTGGAAATATTTATTGCTGTGGCCGAGACTGCCCAGGTGACCAAGGCCAGCAAGAAGCTATTTGTGACTCAGTCTGCGGTCAGCATGGCTTTGGCTGAGCTTGAAAATCAACTGGGCGGCTCTCTGTTCGACCGCCACGGCCGAAGTCTGGTGCTCAATGCCAGAGGCAGGTATCTTCTGCCCCTGGGCAAAGATATCATTGCCCAGGTCACCAATATCGAAACCATCATGTCCGAGCGCAACGACAAGTTGACCGGGCAGATCAATATCGCCGCCAGTTCCTCGGTGGGCAACTACATTCTACCCTATCTTATTGGTGCATTTAAAAAGGCCCATCCAAAAGTTCTGATCAACATGCTGGTGTACAATACCAAGATCGTTGAAGGGATGGTAAAAGACGGAACGGTTGACATCGGCTTCGTCGAAGGAAACGTCGGCACCAACGACGATATACTCACCCGTCCCTGGTTCAAGGACGAACTCGTGGTGCTCACCGCGCCTGCTGATCCGCTGGCCAACAACGAGTCCTTTGTTCTCGAACGTGATCTGCCCAGCAGCCGCTGGATCATGCGGGAAAGGGGTTCGGGAACCGCGGCGATTTTCCGAGAAAAGCTCAAAGACCACCTCAACGACGTTAATATCGTCATGGAGATGGGACATCCCGAGTCGGTAAAAAGAGCTGTAGAATCCGGTGTCGGCGTTGCCTGTCTGTCCGCCCTGACAATCTGCCGTGAAATCGAAAACGGCTGGCTCAAGAGTCTGAAATTTGACGGTCTGGATATGAAGCGGCAGCTCAGAATCATCAGCCGCAAAGGGACTCAGGTGGATGATGTGCTGGCCGAGTTTCTGGCCTTCTGCGATGTGATGTCGGACTGTGACGAAGAAAATGTCTGTCTCTCGTCGCCGTGGAAACTGCAGTCACTGCTGGCCCGTCACTCTACTGGAAAAAAACGCTGACCCTCAACAGGCGCTGCCCAATCCTTTCGATAATGCACCTTTACCAGGCTTAAGCCGCGTGATGGGGCGGTGGCTCCCGCCTGGTTGCGGTCCCTGCAGCCGAGGATGCCGACGAATTCCTCCACACTGCGTTTCCCTCTGCCCACCTCGAGCACGGTACCGGTGATGTTTCTGACCATGTGGCGCAGAAATCCGTCTCCGGTAAAGACCAGCTGCACATAACTATCCTCAGGCTCGATAAGGCCGGCCTCGAAGATGGTACGTACACCGCCGCGCCCGTTGCGGTTGTTCCTGTCTCGCGATCCGGCCGTTTCGAAACTGCTGAAATCATGGGTGCCGACCAGCGTTTCCAGACAGTGCCGCATGCGCTGCAGGTCCAGGGCAAAGGGCAGGTGGTGACTATAAAGACGCCGGTGTGGGGGGAGCACTCTGCCGGTGAAGATCGTATATTGGTAGGTCTTGGCAAGGGCTGAAAAACGGGCATGGAACTCAGCCGGCTGATCGCTTGCCTCGATAATACGAATTGCTCCTGGCAGCAGAGAATTGAGTCCTTTCTGGAGGGCGATGCAGCTTACCCTGCTGGAGGTGAGGAAGTGGGCAGTCATGCCCAAAGCGTGCACCCCTGCATCCGTCCTCCCGGCGCCGTGTAGAATGATTTCTGCATTGCAGATGAGGGACAGGGCCCGCTCGATTTCCTCCTGGATGGAAATCCCATTTTTCTGTCTCTGCCAGCCGCAGTAGTCGGTGCCATCGAAAGCAATGCGCAGTTTGACAGTTCTCATTGTTGCTCAGGTGCACCAGGCGATACCGCGCTCTCAGGGAAACAGGGGAGCCTGGTGCAACCCCGCATCCTCGTCTAAGCCGCACATCAGGTTCATGTTCTGGATGGCTTGGCCTGAAGCCCCCTTGACGATATTGTCGAGTGCCGAAATGATGATCAGCCTGCCGGTGCGCTTATCAAGATTCAGGGAAATATCACAATAGTTTGATCCTCTGACCTGCTGGGTAGTGGGCAGCTTACCCGGTTCGAGCACTCTGACAAAATGTTCCCGGTCATACATTTTCTCATAGAGCGCCATGATCTCGTCGAGTTCTGTCCGCTGCCTGAGTCCCGCGTAAATGGTACTCAGGATTCCCCGGGAGATGGGCAGCAGATGCGGAGTAAAGGAGACCGTTACAGGGCTGCCGGCCAAATCGGAGAGGTTCTGTTCTATTTCCGGAATATGGCGATGTGTGCCTCCGACTTTATAAGGTCTGAAACCATCTGTCACCTCGCAGAACAGGGTGCCGACCTGAGCTGCCCGACCGGCTCCTGAAGTTCCTGATTTGGAATCGATGATGATGGTGGACGGGTCGATCAGACCTGCCTTCAGCAGCGGTGCCAGTCCCAGGGTAATCGATGTGGGGTAACAGCCCGGGTTGGCTACCAGGCGGGCCGTACGAATCTGCTCCCGGTAAATCTCCGGCAGACCGTAGACTGCCTCTTCAAGTAAATAGGCGGCGCTGTGCGGCTGGTACCATTGCTCATACACGGCTGCATCTTTGATCCTGAAATCGGCCGACAGATCGACGACTTTTTTCCCCGCTTCGAGGAAGGAGGGGACAACATCCATGGCAGTCTTGTGGGGCACGGCGCAGAAGATCAGGTCGGCCTGGTCTATTATTGCAGCAGTCTCGAGGTTCCGGCAGGTCACGTCGACCCTGTCTCTGAGATGAGGAAAGACAGCTGACAGCGGTTGTCCATCATACTGCCTGGAAGTGGCGGCGGTTATGGTAACCGTTGGATGGGTGCAGAGCAGGCGGGCCAATTCGCCGCCGGTGTATCCCGATGCTCCGACTATGGCTGCTCGCAACATTGGTACTCCTCAGGGTGTGAATGACTTGAAAAAACAAAAGGGGATAACAGAACATCTGCCATCCCCTTGCGATCGGTTCTGCCGCCCTGTCTTTGACACAGGGCGGTAAACCACGTCTGGTGCGCTGTATCTAACGTTTTGAGAACTGGAACTTGGCGCGGGCGCCTTTCTGTCCATATTTCTTTCGTTCTTTATTGCGGGGATCGCGGGTGAGTAGGCCCGAACGTTTGAGCGGGATTCTGAGTTCCGCATCGGCTTCCAGCAGAGCCTTTGAAATACCATGAGTGAGAGCGTCGACCTGGGCGGATTTACCGCCACCGGTCAGGGTGGCCATGACATCGAACTGCTCGGATGTATCGGTCACCTCAAAGGGCTTGACCAGTTTATGGGTCTGAAAAGTGCCGCCGAAATAGTCCTCGGCCGACATTTTGTTGACCTGTACTTTTCCGGATCCAGGAGTAATCCAGACGCGGGCAACTGCTTTTTTTCTTTTTCCGGTTGCGTAAAAACGATCGGCCATGGTTATGACTCCGTTATTAAAGTTCCAGTACTTCGGGTTGCTGAGCCTTGTGCGGATGGTCGGCCCCGGCGTAAACTTTGAGTTTTTTCAGCTGGGCCCGGCCGATCTTGTTCTTCGGCAGCATCCCCTTGACAGCCTTGGTAACCAGATCTGTCGGATGTTTTTCCAGTAGTTCTCTGGCCGTGGTTTCCTTGATGCCGCCCATATAGCCAGTATGACGATAATATTTCTTGTCGTCCCATTTCTTTCCGGTGAGCTGCACTTTGTCGGCGTTGGTGACAATGATGAAGTCACCGTTGTCGATAAACGGAGAAAAGGTCGGCTTGTGCTTGCCGCGCAGACGAAAAGCGATTTCGGTCGCCAACCGCCCGAGGATCTTGTCCTCTGCGTCAACCACATACCATTTTTTCTCGATCTCGTTCACCGGAGCAAGATAGGTTTTCATGCAGTACCTCAATTAATAAAAAAAGGCTCGACCTATGCCGAACCTTGGTCTGTTTATCTGGAGCGGGAAACGAGATTCGAACTCGCGACTTCAACCTTGGCAAGGTTGCACTCTACCACTGAGTTATTCCCGCTCAGTTCACTCATCAAAACAGAGGGACATTTAATAAAGGACGGTGTAATTGTCAACAGAAAAAATAGTACCTATTCGATTTAATGCAAGAAATCCAAATTGACGAAACCCAGAAAAAAAGATGGTCATGAGCAGTTGATGTAGTATAAATATGAACAATGTTTAAAAATGTTTATTAGTAGTTAAATCGAACGCTTTTCAACCCAATTGATGAAATCAGGCAGCCTTATGAAAAAAGAAGAGCGACCCCGCACGGCCACGATTGAAAGAAGCACAGCCGAAACCGATATATCACTAAGTCTGACCATTGACGGTTCGGGAAAGTCATCGATCAGCACTGGGGTGGGGTTTCTCGATCATATGCTTACCCTTTTCTCCGTGCACGGGTCATTTGACCTCAGTGTGAGCGCCACTGGTGACTTGGAGGTCGATGATCATCATACCGTAGAAGACATCGGCATCTGTCTTGGTCAGGCATTTTATAACGGCCTGGGCGACAAGGGAGGCATCAACCGTTACGGGTTCAGCTATGTACCGATGGACGAGACCCTGGCCAGGGTGGTGGTTGACTTCTCCAACCGGCCCTATCTGCATTACGGCGTGGATCTCTCCGATCAAAAGGTGGGAACCTTTGACACCATTCTGGCCAAGGAGTTCTTGAGAGCCCTGGCGCTGCATGGTGGAATGACTTTGCACGTCGACCTGGTTCACGGTGAAAACGCGCATCATATCATCGAAGCGGTATTCAAGGCGCTCGGGCGGGCGGTCAACGAAGCGACGGCACTGAGGGAAGGAAGTACCGCGGTATTGTCCTCCAAGGGGTCGTTATAGTGGCAAAAACCAAACCTTTGCGATCGAGGTGTACGGTGATTAGATGGAAAGTGTTGTTGGTGCTCATGGTGACGGCTTTCACCATACTGCTGGCCGCATGCAGCAGCAAACAGCCGCTGCCTACGGAAGAGGAGAAACAGGCCGCCAGGATGCAGGTTCCCTGTATCATCGCCCTTCCGGTGATGACCGATTTGAGGTCCGATAAAGGTTCATTCGACCAGGCTGGTGCGAAAGGCGGAACCGGCGCGCAGGCTATGGAACGTGAACAGAAGGAAACCATAAGGATGATTGACAGCACTGGGTTTCCGGTCATGGCTGAAGCGCAGTCAGACGATGCACTAACGTATCAGAATGCAGCCAAACTCGAAAAAGGCGCCGGTTTTCTTGATCAGCAAATCAAGGATGCGTTGAGAGGGCATGACACGGTGAGATTTTTGTCCAATCGGCAACTGACATCGCTGCTTCCAGAGTCCGAAATGACCCAAACGTCTCTGCTCAGATCCATCTATTCGAAACTGAAATGCAACGCCGTTCTGGTTACTACCCTGTCCCGCTATGTGCAGCGTGTCGGGGGTAATTACGGGGCCGATTCTCCCGCCTCGGTGGCCTTTTCCATGAAGCTTTTCGACACCTCTGATGGGTCGGTTATCTGGTCGGCAACCTTCGATGAAACCCAGCAGTCTTTGATGAGCAATATCATGTCGGCCCACAAGTACGGCCTCAAATGGCTCACCGCCGAGGAGCTTGCCACCCTTGGTGTCGAAGAAAAAATAGCGCAATGCCCCTATCTGTAAACCTGAATATTCACTGACACCACACACCCGTCTGGCCCGCTGCCAGGCGGGTGTGTGGTTTATACATACCCGATGGGAGAAGTAAAGCAGATGGCGCCGTCGTCGCTGCCTTCGAAATACAACAGGAAGATCGGCAGGGCAATGGGGGATTACCGCATGCTCGACGATGGCGATCGGGTGCTGGTCGCCGTTTCCGGAGGTGTTGACAGCCTGGTGGCTGCCTGGGTGCTGCACACCTGGCGTGCCAAGGCTCCGATAGATTACCTCCTTGAAGCGGTCTATGTTGATAACGGTTTCTGGACACCCGAGCACGGTGGCTCGCCGCCGGCGCAGAGGATCGCTGCCCAGCTCGAACGATTCGGGCTGAGCTTTACAGCGGTCGAGGGCTGGAGTGTGGAAGAGGAGCGCACCTGTTTCATCTGCTCAAGAAACAGACGCAGTCAGCTCTTTGAGCTAGCCCGGCAAAAGGGGTTCAACAAGATTGCCTTGGGGCATCACAAAGATGATCTGATCGAGACCTTCATGATCAACGCACTCTACAGCGGCAATGTCTCGACCATGGTGCCTCGGCAGGATCTTTTCGATGGCCGGCTGTCGTTGATTCGAGTACTGGCCTACCTTGACAAGACCGAGATCATCGAAATCAGCAAACTTGCCGACCTGGAACCGGTCGACAGTTACTGCCCCATCGGTGAGGACTCGAGGCGGGAGACAGTTCGCTCGCTGCTCGAGCATATTTGTAAACATATTCCGGATGCCAGAAATTCCATCTTTTCTGCTCTTGGCAATGTGAGGGATGGATATATGTTATGAGTACTTGGCAAAAATGTGTTTTCGTCCAATCTATGTGGTATGGAGGCGCTTTGAATCCTCGACGTATTCCAATATACGCCTCCGGGACGAGTCGCCTCCATGGTTTGATCTTGAAACGAAAATCCTAATTTTGCAGGACATCCATAAAAATTAAGAAGTTGTTGTCGTATGATCGTCGCGGTGAGTGCGTAAAAGAGAAAATTATAGCCACGGAATAAGCGAAACCCCATGAAATCAGACCATATCAAAACGCTGTTGAAAGATACTGCAGTTGGAACCAGTGTCACGATTGCAGGCTGGCTCAGGACCAGGAGGGACAGTTCGGGATTCTCCTTTCTCGAAGTGAACGATGGGTCCTGCCTGGCCAACATTCAGGTAATTGCCGACAAAGGCCTGACCAACTACGAAAGTGAAATCAAGAAGCTGACCACCGGGTGCAGCCTGGTGATAAGGGGTGAGTTGAAAGAATCGCCGGCCAAAGGCCAGCGGGTGGAGATAGTGGCAGACTCGCTCGAGGTGGTGGGCTGGGCCGACCCCGACCATTACCCCCTGCAGAAAAAGCGACATTCCTTTGAGTTTCTGCGCGAGATCGTCCATCTGAGGCCTCGAACCAACGCTCTGGGAGGGGTTGCCAGGGTTCGGTCTCGACTCAGTTATGCCGTGCATGATTTTTTCCATCACAAAGGCTTCCACCAGATCCATACACCGGTGATCACCACCAGCGACTGCGAGGGAGCAGGGGAAATGTTCCAGGTAGTTACGGAACTGGAACTCAAAGAGGCCAGTCGAAAGACGGACCGGCCCGAGAGATTTTTCGGCAACAGGGCCGGGCTGACGGTCAGCGGTCAACTGCAGGCGGAGGTGTTCGCCCAGGCGCTGGGTTCAGTCTATACCTTTGGTCCGACTTTTAGAGCCGAGAACTCGCACACCAGCAGACACCTGGCCGAATTCTGGATGCTTGAACCGGAAATGGCCTTCTGCACTCTCGACTGCAATATGGACCTGGCCGAGGAAATGCTCAAATACCTTCTCAACGACGTGCTGGAAAACTGCGAGGAGGATATGGCGCTGTTCGACAGATTCATCGAAAAAGGACTGATAGAAAAGCTGCGCCACGTCATCGACAATGATTTTGTCCGTATCTCCTACACACAAGCCGTAGAAGAGCTTTTGAAATCCGGTCGCAGCTTCGAGTTTCCGGTAAGCTGGGGAGTGGATTTGCAGTCGGAACACGAGCGCTATCTCACCGAGGAAGCCTATCGGCTGCCGTTAATCGTTACCGACTATCCTGCCTCTATCAAGCCTTTTTACATGCGGGTGAATGAGGACCCCACCACAGTAGCAGCCATGGATATTCTGGTTGCCGGTATCGGTGAAATAGTGGGTGGCAGCCAGAGGGAAGAGCGCTATGACGTGCTGCTTGGCCGCATGCAGGAGGTTGGTATCGATGAAGAAGAGTATCAGTGGTACCTAGATTTACGCAGATACGGATCAACTCCCCACTCCGGGTTCGGCCTCGGTTTCGAACGCTTGGTACAGTTCATCACCGGCATGCACAATATCAGGGAGACTATCCCGTTTCCGCGCACGCCCGGCTTTGCCCCTTGTTGAGTTGGAAGGGCTGAAAAAAATACGATTGTCGCCACATGAGCCAGTGAGGTAAGTTCTTGAGCAAAGGGCCCGGTGTTGAAAAGATGTTCGACGCCATCGCCGATCGCTATGACCTGATGAACCGGGTTATGACCTTCGGTCAGGACCGTCGGTGGCGTGAATTTGTAGTGGCCAGCGGCGGCGAGGTGGGCCGCGGCTGGGTGCTTGATCTTGCCTGCGGTACCGGAGAGATCGCCGCCCAGTTCAAACGAAGCAACCCCAATGCCAGGGTTATCGGGGCCGATTTTTCCCGCAACATGCTGACCCGGGCTCGCCAGGCTCTCTCGCCAGTCGGCCTGCAGTTTCAGGCCTGCGACGCCAACCAGCTGCCCTACCGCGACAATACATTCCAGGCAGTCAGCTTTGGCTACCTGCTGCGCAATGTGGACGATTCGCTGACCGTCCTCAAAGAGGTGTACAGGGTGCTGGGCACGGGGGGGCGGGTCATCTGCCTCGATACAACGCCGCCTGCCAGAAACTTGCTCTATCCCTTTATCCATGTGTATCTGGCGTTTGTCATTCCGCTGCTGGGCAGACTTATCGCTCGAGATCAGTCGGCCTACGCCTATCTGACCGGTTCGACGATGGATTTTTACGATGCTGATACCCTGGCCAGCCTCTTTGAAGAAGCGGGCTTCGCCCAGGTTTCCTATAAAAAATTCATGTTCGGCACCATCGCCGTGCACTGGGGAACTAAATGAGCCTTGACACCCTGCCGATTCAAGCCGTCGACGATCCGCGAACCCTGTTTGGGATGTTCTGCCGCAGCTGCAAGATTCACGGCGACCAGTGCGCCTATATCTACAGAGCCGGCGCCCAGGAAATTGAAGTGACCTACCACAAGCTCTTCGAGGACGTGCTGCTGCTGGCCGGGGCCTTCAGCAAAAAAGGGGTGGCCAAGGGGGACCGGGTCATGCTGCTGGCTGACAACCGCTACAGCTGGATCGTTACTGATCTGGCAATCATGTCGCTGGGCGCCATCGGCGTACCCAGGGGCAGTGATACTCCGGCCCAGGAACTTCTGTTCATTATGGAGAACAGCAAGTGCACTCATCTGGTGGTTGAGACCGAGGCTCTGTTCGAACAGCATCGGCCGAATCAGAAAAAGATGGGGGGGCTGAAGAATATTTTTATCATGACCGGGCCGGCAATTCACTCGATGTTCGGCAAAACTTACAGCTATCAGGATTTGCTCAAAGATAGGACCTACAGCGACCGGGATGTGGAACGTTTTCTGGAGCGCGGCCGAGAGATCATGCCGGATGATCTGCTCACCGTAATGTACACCTCCGGCACCACCGGCATGCCCAAGGGGGTGATGCTGACGCACAGCAACATCATGCACAACGTTCGCTGCATCCCCGGAATCATCGCCCTGACGCCGGAAGATCGATGGCTGTCGGTGCTGCCGACCTGGCACATCTTCGAACGAACCGCTGAATATGTGGCGCTGGCCGGGGGCTGCTGTCTGGTCTATTCTTCAGTGAAGACATTTGCCCAGGATCTGGTTGAATACCGTCCCACCGTGGTCGCCACCGTTCCCAGGATATGGGAGTCGCTGCATAACAGGGTGTTGACGGCGTTGAGAAAAAAAGGTGCGCTGGCTTCCTCGATCTTCAATTTTCTGGTGCAGGTATCTATCAAATTTCGCCGCAACAGACGGATACTCAATGATCAACTGCCCCAGTTTCATCATCCTGCGCTGCTGAGCAGGCTCATGAGAAAGACCGGAGCAGGGATCAAATGTTTATTTCTCGGGCCGTTTTACCTGCTGGCCCAGCGCAAGCTGAAGCTGGTTCAGGAACGCTTTGGAGGCAGGCTGCGGCTGGCAGTGAGCGGCGGCGGCAGCCTGGCCGATTTTCTCGAGGACTGGATTGATGCCGTCGGCATCCGTATTGTCAACGCCTACGGCATGACCGAATGTTCACCGGCAATCGCCGGCCGCGGACTGGACTGCAAGACCTATGGCACCCTTGGCAGAGCGGTGGTGCACACCGATTTGCGCGTCGTCGCAGAAGACGGGACCAAATGTGCCGCCGGAGAGGAGGGACTCATTGAAGTCCGCGGCCCCCAGGTGGCAATCGGCTACCATAATAATGAGGTTGAAACCAACCGGGCGTTCACCGTCGACGGCTATCTGAAGACCGGGGATTTGGGCAAAATGACCATCAACGACGAGCTGGTGATCACCGGCAGGGCTAAAGATATAATAGTGCTAGCCAGTGGGGAAAACGTAGATCCCACCAGGATCGAAAGTACCATAACCATGTTTCCGTTCATCGAAGACGCGGTTCTGGTGGGCCAAGACAGGAAGGGGCTGGCGGCATTGCTGGTGCCCAATCATGAAGAGTTCAAAGGGTGGGCTGAGAAAACCTTTTCCAACCTTCGCAAGGAGACTGAAGAGCTATTGAGCGACAACCGGATCCTCGAACAGATCAGAAAAGAGATAAACCTGCATCTCAAACCCAAAAAGGGATTCAAAGCGCACGAAAGACTGATGGGTATCACCTTCCTGGAGAAAGGATTGAAAAGCGGAGAAGAACTGACCAACACGCTGAAGAAAAAGCGCCATATCATTGAGCGCAATTACCGCCAGAGGATAAACCAGCTTTTCCAGTGAATCCAGGCAGGAAAGGCATACAGACATGCAGCGAATAGCCTTGCAAGCGGCTCGGTGATGTGAGAAAATTAGTAATAAAGGCAGCTTGTTTGATGTCGCAGCCAGGATAAGAAAAATATGGAGGTGAGCATGAAACAGATTCGAGAGATTAGACGCATTGTAACCCCGATTGACTTTTCTGATAATTCCCGCCTCATCGCCGATTCATCCATGTTCATGGCCAGTAAATATGGGGCCGCAGTTCACCTCGTTTTTGTGGTACAGAATTTCGAGGATTATTCCGGCTTTTTTGTACCTCAGATGCATGTACCCAATCTCGAGGAGGAATTGATGACCGGTGCAGAAGAGCGCATGGAGTCATTTCTCGAGGAGATGAGCGAGGTGATTACCCGGCTCGGGGTCAAAGACATCACCCATAAAGTCCTGATGGGCGATGTCGGCGAACAGATTGTCGATTATGCCACTGAAATCAGAGCCGATTTGATCATCATGGGAACGCATGGCTACAAAGGGCTTGAAAAAATCATGTTCGGCAGCGTTGCCGACAAGGTTGTCCGCTCCGCCCTGTGCCCGGTGACCACGATCAATCCATACACCTGTTGCAACTGGGACAACTGATTCGCCCCTTTTTTCCATCCCGGGAGTGAGCTGAACAGCCCGGCCAGCCGCATTCTGAGCGGCCTGGATCAGGAACCTCGCAGGCCTTCTCAACCGGTCCCTAAGTCAACGCTGTAAAGGGTCTTTTTCGCTCAAATTCCGCTTGACTTTTTACTTGCCCTCCCTAGATTTTGCGATGGTCTTTCAAAACCTTCCATGTATATGTTGAGGCTGTGGGGAAAGGTTGAAACGACCTCACACCGACGACACCGTTAGCGATTATTAAAGGAGAATATCATGCTGAAAAAAGAGATTACCGATGCCCTGAACGAGCAAATTAACAAGGAGATTTACTCAGCCTTCCTCTACATGTCCATGTCTGCCTACACCAATGACTTGGTTCTGAAAGGGTTTGCCAACTGGTTCATGGTTCAGTATCACGAAGAAATGTACCACGCCATGAAGATGTACGAATATATCCAGAGTCAGGGTGAGTCGGTGGTTCTCAAGACCGTTGATGCGCCTCCCACTTCCTTTGATTCACCTCTGGATGCATTCGAGAAAACGCTTGCCCACGAGCAGGTTGTCACCCAGTCGATTAACGATCTGATGGACCTGGCCATCCAGCATCGGGATCACGCCACCAAAATCTTTCTGGAGTGGTATGTCACTGAACAGGTTGAAGAGGAGGATACGGCTGGTGATATGATTGCCCAATTGCAGATGATCGGAGATGATCCCCATGCCCTGTTGATGATGGACAGGGAGCTGGCCGGCCGCGCGGCGAGCATCCCGGTTGATTTCAGCAAGGGGGTGGAGCAGGAAGGAGAATAATACCAGGCGGGAACAAGCTAAACCAAGGATGAGAAACTAGTAATGATTACGGGAGAACAGGCGCGGAGCAGGATCGCCGGGCTGATGAATCTATGGCCTAATTGCCTTGGAGGAGCCGGTTTCGCCTCTGGGCGCCTGGATTCAGTACCGTTCCTTCAATCTTATCAGCTTGCCTGCGAATTCTACGATCACGATCATTAAGCCTGTTTTCTCTTCAGCACCGCAACCAGACCATGGACCGACCGCCTGCTGTCGGCTGCCGTGAAGAGTCCGAGAAGGGAGGCTATATCGCAACCGGGCAGAAGGTAGAAGAGCAGGGCTGCTGTACCATGTGAACCTGCCGGGAAGTGGTCTTCGATCAACTTCGACCAGTTATTCAGGTGGTTTCCGCCAGTGGGAAGCAGGTCGTCAGCCGACTCTGCCGACCAGTGAGCTTTGTTGATCAGCGTGTCGAGTTCGGCAATGATTTTCGTTCTGATCGGCTCACTGTCATCAAGAAATTTAGATACCCGAGAGACGATGTGGGTCGGTCCGGCTTCGATACGGTCCGGAACCGAAAGTTCTAGAATTGGCATTGGCGCTGCATCGCTCCGCTTCTCAAACTCATTGAAGAGTTCGTCTCCTGCCTCGGGGGAGGAGGCCAGCCATAGCCGCGTTGCCGGCAGCGGCGCCTGTCGCATGAGCTGCAGCCACGACTGAAATCGCATCTTTACCTCCCGGGGACGGGAGCTGTCCAGACCTGCTTTGATGCGCTGCAGTTCCGCGAACGGGCCCTCACCTTCAGGACGATCCTCACCCTGCAGCGAGCGAAACATCTCTATCTCCTGGGCGTCTAACAGCTGCAGTTCCTGGTAGAGCTCATCTTTCTCTTTGTTCAATAGTTCGGCCATGGCAAGTACCAGCCGCGCCTGCCAGAGATCGACTTGTTCGAGATTATTCTTGGTTGCGGCGGTCTTAGGACTGCCCAGCAAAGCAGAAATGATCTGGTAGCGCTCTTCTCCGCTGGTCTTCTCTTTTTTCTCCGACATGGCGGCCACGGTCAGCGCCGACAGTTGAGCGGCGTAGTCGTCCTTTCGTTCACTGAGGTCGTGCACGAGTCTGGTGAACCGTTCACGATCAGACTCGAGAGGTGCGGGGATATGGGCCTGGCAGAGACCGCTGTCGGTGAACATATCAGTGTCAGTCGGGCGAGCATCGGCAGCTGGTTCCACCAGCTGCAGAAAATAAACCGGGCTGCCAAACAGCAGGAGTGGAAATTGACGGTAGCTGAAAATATCGGTGTCCGGAAAAACGAGGGTTGGGTATAGTGGCTTCATATGCAAGATATCAAGGAAAAAATCAGATTCACGGTTTCTGCGCTGCTCTATTTTCTGTTCAATCTGCGCATCGGTTCGGATCTGTTAACGTCACTCCAGGCAACAGGCTGGCAGATTCTGCAGACGGCGCCCTTTGTGGCTGGTTTTACCTATCTGATCGTCTCGGTGCTGCAGTATATGGGTGACGGCTCGAAACTGCCCTGGGACCGGCGGCTTCGCCTGTTCTTCGCCATCGGCATCATGGCCGGGCTGATCCTCGCTATCTGGGAATACGGCGGGGTGACGTTCACTTGATTTTTCAGGATTTTCACAATCCCAATCGGGACCCGCTGCAGGCTGGTCAGCATCTCCTTGTCCGGTAGCTGAACATAGTAAAGGCCGTCATTGTTGTTGTCAATCGCCTATGTTATTGTCTGGTCTTTAGATCTTGAACGTCAGTACCAATTTCCCTCATATCACCACACAGACGGCCGCAGCTCATGTTTGCTCTCTATACCTCAAATAGAACAGAGGCGCTGGCTGAGCAACTGGCGTCGGTGATCAGCGAAAGCGGCGGTCAGTCACCCTTTACAAAAGCCCTTTTTCTAGTCCAGAGCCGGGAAATGGAGCGCATGCTCAGCCAGTTTCTGGCCGACCGTTTCGGGGTCTGGGGCAACAGCAACTATCTGTTGCCCATGCAGTTCATCGAGCATATCTGCCAGATCCTGGGAGCTGAACTTCGCAGCGACGCATTTGACCGGTCGATCCTCACCTGGCGCCTGGAACTGCTTCTCAGAGAGACCAGTGAGCCTGCTCTGCAGCCGCTCAAATCATATCTATCCGGAGATCAAGCCGATCTCAAGCGTTTTCAATTCGCCCGGCAGATTGCCCATCTTTTCGACCAGTATCAGATCATGCGCCCGGAACTGATCCGGGCCTGGGACGCTGGCCGCCGCCTTACCGGCAACAGTGCAGAGGGCTGGCAGCAGCATCTATGGAAGAAGTTACGACAGACATCTGCCGGCACCCATCGCGGCGAGGTGATCGGTTCGCTGATTGACCATTTAAGGAAGCATTCGCAGGATGTTCCCCCGGAACTTCGACGGGTGTTCGTCTTCGGTCTGCATACCCTGCCGCCGCAATTTCTGAGAATTCTCGCTGCGCTGGCGGGCAGCGTTGACGTCCATTTCTTTCTGCTGGCCCCCTGCGCCTTCTATTGGGGAGACATGGATACCCGCAGGGCAAGGATCGGCAGCGGAGCCTTAGAGCACTCGCCCTCGGGTTCGGGCACCTTCCACCCGCTGCTCGCCGGGCTTGGTCGGCAGGGCGCCGATTTCCAGGAGTTGCTTCTCGATCTGGTTGAGGAAATGAGAGACGGTCCTGAGCTGTTTACACCCCACGATGAGGCGCCTGATATGCCGGTTCTGTATCGACTCCAGAACGATCTGCTCGAAGGGTTCTGGGACGAAACCGGCGACCCTGCTGCAGGTCCTGTGGAGGATGAATCGGTGGTAATCGTTTCCTGCCATAGCCGCATGCGGGAAACAGCCGTACTCAAGGACCATATCCTCAAATGGCTGAGTGATGACCCGGAACTCCGGCTCCATGATATTGTGGTCATGGCTCCCGATATCCAGCATTACGCCGACTTGATCCCGGCGGTGTTCAGGGATGTTGCGCATGATATCAGCGACTGCCGGAAACGGAGGGACAATCGCTATGTTGCAATCTTTGCCCAGTTTCTGGATATCTTTTCGGGAAGGTTCAGCGGGCCTGAGATAATCAGCCTGCTCGAACAGCCGGAAGTGAGAACCACTTTTTCAATAGGCTCCTCTGAACTGGAGACAATCAAGCACTGGCTCGATGATGTCGGCGTGCGCTGGGGGTTGTCCGGCACACAGCGACACCAGGACGGCTTTCACGAATTCCAGGTTGGTACCTGGCATAACGGTCTCGAGCGGATGCTGCTCGGCCTGGCCGCGGGGACAAAAGATCCTGTTGATTCCCTGGTTCCCCATATCGATATCGAAGGTGGCGATGCTGAGCTGCTCGGCAGCCTCTGTTCGTTCATCGAGCTGATCGATCTGGGCCGCGGGACAACATCCAGGCTTCAAACCCTGCAGAACTGGTCCCTGGTACTGCACGACATGAGCAGCCGTCTCTTTGGTACCGCCGATTCTGCTGATCTTCTCAACCTGCAGGAGATGCTGACCGGTCTGGCCGAGCAACCCAAAGGGTATCATGACCAACCGGTCAGTTTCGCAGTGATCCATCAATGGTTCGAATATGAGGCCGAGGCCACTTCCTCGGTTGATTTTTTACGTGGCCGGCTGACATTTTGTTCAATGCTGCCCATGCGTTCGATTCCATTCAAGATAATCTGCCTGCTGGGCCTCAATGATGGAGAGTTTCCCAAACAGGATCGCTTTCTGCCTTTCAACCTGCTGGCCGAGCGTTATGAAAAAGGTGACCGATCCCAGCGGGCCGACGACCGCTACCAGTTTCTCGAAGCGCTTCTGGCTGCCCGGCAACGTCTCTATCTAAGCTACATCGGCCAATCGATTAGAACCAATGAACCGATACCGCCGTCACCGGTTATTTCTGAACTCATCGAGGCACTGGAGCAAAGCGGCACTTCGATCGCGGTAAGCGCCCATCCGCTGCAGCCCTTTGATGCTTCCTATTTCACCTCCGACACCGAGCTGTTCAGCCACCATCGCTACTATTGCATCACTGCGCAGTCATTTCGTGAGCCGCCGCAACAACTGTCCGGTCCGTGGTTCCAGGAGCAGATCGATCCAGGGGTGGACGATCACCTTAATTATACCGATCTGCTGAGTTTTGTGGCCAACCCGCAGCGATTTTTCCTTCGTCACATCCTGAAAATGAGGCTGCGCAACGAGGTGGAACCGCTGCAAGATTCTGAACCGTTCAGCCTTGAAACATTGGACCGCTATCTGGTCAGCCAGGAACTGGCTGAGGTGCTTATGGTCGGAAACGACACAGAGGGGATGTTCGAGGAGCTGCAGCAGAAGGGAGTCTGGCCCCTGGGGTATTCCGGGCGGCTGCAGTTTGAGCAACTGCACAGCGAAGTGGAACATTTCGCAGCCAGAGTGAACATGGTCGATCTTGGCTCTCGCCTGGACAACTTTAGCTTTGAAATCGATATAAATTCCAACAAATTGTCAGGAGTTCTCGGCCATCGCTATGAGAAGGGGCAGCTTATATACCGCTATGGCGATCTGCGGGGGCGGGATCTTCTTCAGGGCTGGCTTGTCCATCTGGTAGCTGATGCGGCAGGGAAAAGAACCGGGCCGACCAGAATCGTGCTGAAAAACAGTACCGTGACCATTCTGGCGAACAGCGGCAAGAAGGCTGACCTGCGGGGCTTGATCGATCTCTACCTCGATGGCTGTCGGCAGCCGTCGAGGTTATACACGGAGGCTGTGCACGCCTATTGCACCCAGACTATTTTGAACCGCTCCAGGGGCAGAACAGATCCGCTGGTCAAAGCGATCGAAGGGTTGGACCGCCAGATCGAGAGGGGGTATCTCGAGGAGTTGTCGATCCTGTTTACCGATCCCCGGGGGGCCGATTTACTGGACAGGGAATTTGTCAGGCTGTGCAGGGAATTCTTTTTGCCTATCATGGAGCAGATGGAGATCGACAGCGATAGATAAAATGGTTGCTAGAACAGACATTTTCGCTGGTGCGGTAACCCCGCTCGACCAGGGGGTGACCCTCATAGAAGCGAGTGCGGGGACCGGCAAGACCTTTGCGATCAGCATGCTGGTGCTGCGCGCTGTGGTCGAACTCGGGGTCGATCTCAAGGAGATTCTCGTAGTCACCTACACGGTGGCCGCGACCGAGGAGCTTCGGGCGCGTATCCGTACCCGTCTGGTGGAGGCCAGGAATTTACTGCGGGCGGCAGAAAACGAGTCCGATCCGGTCCTCGCCGAGTGGCGTAGCCGAATTGCCGACCGGGACGAGGCCGTGCGCACACTCGAACTGGCTCTGCTCGATATCGATTCCATGGCAATCCACACCATTCACGGGTTTTGCCAGCGCATTCTGGCCGAACAGGTGCTGGAGAGCGACCATTTTTTCGATACCGAGCTGATTGCTGACACCAGCGCGGCCCGCAACGATCTGATCCGCGATTTCTGGCGCCAGAGACTCTATACGGCCGACAAGCGTCAGGTTAGTCTCATCGTCGGACGCTACCCCAGTCCGAACGATCTTTATGCGAGTATCCGGGGAGCGGAACATCCCCTGAGCACACTGCTGCCGCAGGGACCTACTGTCGAGGAAGCCGGCACCCGACTCGACGATGCCTGGGCGCGTCTGCGGAGCTGGTTTCGCACCAATGGTACGCTGCTGGCCGAAGAACTCTCGAGCGCCGCCGATAAAAATTATCTGAAGAAAGAGGCGGCTGACAACCACCGTGAATGGCTGGATCAGATCCAGTCAAGCTTCGAGGCTGAACGCGCCCCTGATCCGGTGGTGGTGAGCAGGCTTCTGGAGGAGAACCTGATTGGCCTCATACATGGAACAAGAGTCAGGGGAGATGAAAAAAAGCGGGCGCTAATGGCCGGCTGGACCCTGCCCGGAGAAGCAGCCGCATACTACCTGGAGGCGGTAGAGACCCTGCTGCTGGCTGTCCGCCTGGAGTTAGCCGCCCAGCTGCGCAGCGCACTTGCCAGGCGACTTCACATTCAGGGACTGGTAAGTTTTGATGAGCTGATCATTGATCTATTCCGGGCGATCAGATCGGCGAACGGCACAACACTGATCCGTCAGGTCGGCTCCAGGTACCGGGTCGCGCTGATCGATGAGTTTCAGGATACCGATTCGGCGCAGTGGGAGATCTTTTCGCGTCTATTCGGTCAGGGCCGTCACTACCTCTACCTGATTGGCGATCCCAAACAGGCTATTTATCGCTTTCGCGGGGCAGATATCCACTCCTATCTTCAGGCCCGTACGCTCGTTGACCGGAAATTGACCCTGGATTGCAATTTCCGCTCACATCCGGGGCTGGTGAGGGCGGTGAACCGTCTCTTGCAGGGCAGCGAAATCGGCGGGACCGCCTATCTGCCGGTCCGCTCACCTGATACAATATCTCCCAGCCGTCTGGTTAAAACGGAATCTGAGCAACCGGGGCTCATCTATTGTCAGCTCGACGCCACTCCCGAAAACAAAGGCTGGTCCGTAAAGGAGGCGGAAAAACAGATACGCGCCTGGGTGGTTAACGAAGTGGTGCGCCTGGTGGATTCCTCCGATGTTCTTACTATCGTGCACCAAGATGAGGCGGGCAACGAGACTCATCGGTCGGTCAACCCGCGCAATATCGGTGTCCTGGTAAGGACGAACCGTCAGGCGGAAGATTTTTTTCAAGAATTCAGCAGGAGGGGTATTCCGGTACTTCTGTCGAGCCGCAAAGACGTCTTCCAGACCCGGGAAGCCGCTGATCTTCTTCTCGTTCTGCGGGGTGTCTCCACCCCCTCGAACAGTGGCCTGCTGCGGACCGTGCTGGGCCTTGACTGGTTTGGTTTGAGCGGCGACAGCTATTTTCAGGTCTGCAGCGACGAAGAGCGTTTCAATGAGGCGCGGGAACGATTCCATGGCTATCATCGTCAGTGGAACGAATCCGGGTTGCTGGTCATGATGAACGATCTGCTGGAAGGCGAAAACGTTTTTCTCCACCTCAGTCGAAGACCTCAGGCTGAGCGCCGAATCACCAATATCCAGCACCTGGTGGAGCTGGTTCAGCAGCAGCAAAGCCAGCACCGCCTCAGTTTCTCCCAGATGCTGATCTGGCTCCAGGAGCGACTGGCGGATAAAGCCGCCGTCCAGGAGGCAGAACTGCGGCTTGAAAGCGATCGCGATGCGGTCAATGTGGTCACCATGCACAGCGCCAAAGGGCTGGAATATGAGATCGTCTTCTGTCCCTATCTTTTCCGCTCCACGGTTTCGGTGCTGCGCTCGGGGACGGTCAATTGCACCGTTCCCGAACAAGGAAGAATCTGCGATCTCGGCTCCGACCGATACGAACAGCACGCCCAGATATCCTGCCAGGAGGAGATCGAGGAGGAGAGACGTCTCGCTTACGTGGCGGTGACCCGGGCCCGGCTGCGCTCCTATCTCATCTGGGCTGAGCTGAAAAAGAGGGGGACAATCCCTTCCTCGTTTGAGTCGCCGCTCGGCCGGCTGCTCTTTCCTGCCGGGGAGTGTTCTTTTACCCTGCAGAAAGAGCGGCTGATGGAGCTTGGTTCGGCTGAGCATTGTCTGTATCGCCTGATCGAAGCGGATCAGCCGCCAATGCCTTATGAGGTTCAAGCCTCCACGGCGGATTCCCTGGAGGCCAGGGGATATTCACCTAAGCGCCTGCAGACGAACAGGATTCGCACCAGTTTTTCAGGCCTGACCCTGCTGGCCAAGAGTCACGGAGATGAGCATCACAAGGCGGGCGACGAGGGCGGCGCTGCGACGCCCCCCGGGGATGCACTGCTGCCAGGAGGGGTGCGATTCGGCAATATGATCCACGATGCCCTCGAGATGTTCAGTTTCAAAGATCTGGACAACGGTCTGGTCAGCACCGAGCAACTTGAGATGCTGATTCGCAGGTACCGTTACGAGATCGATCCCGAGCTGGTGCGCACTCTCCTCACCCGTACGGTGTCCACCCCGCTGCAGCGTACCGATGTCAGCCGGGATAGTTTTACCCTGGCTATGGTCGGCAGCCAGCATATGGTCAAGGAGATGGAGTTTACCCTTCATCTCGATCCGGTCAACACCATGGAAATAAATCGAATCCTGGCTGACGAGCCCGCCGTTTCGGTGCTGGGACGCCGAGCCCTTGAGGGGTATTTAAGCGGCTTTGTCGATCTTATTTTCAATTATCGGGACCGCTACTATATCGTCGATTACAAGACCAACAACCTGGGCCCGGAGCAGGCCTATCAGCCAGAGGGACTGATCGAGGCGATGCGGGCGCACAACTACGGGCTGCAGTACTGGCTCTATACGCTGGTGGTCCATCGCTTTCTGCAAAACTGGCATGATGACTACCAGTACGACAACCATTTCGGTGGAGTCATGTATCTGTTCGTCCGGGGAATGCATCCGGAAAGGCCTGGAAACGGAGTATTTTTCGATCGACCGCAGAAGCAAACCCTGATGGAACTCGACCGTTATTTCGGCTTCGGCGGGGGAGGGAATCATGGTTGACAGGATCAAAGAGTCTGCGCCGCCCCCCATCAGCCGCTTCATGGCCGCCGCTCTTGGAAAACATGCGGGACTCGACAACGAGGAAACCCCGCTGTTTCAGCAGCTCGTGGAGGAGCTGACCGCCGCCCTTCTCCAGGGTCACATTTGCATTGCAGTGAACGAGGAACAGCACCATCTGCTGAGCCGAAGCCGTGTGGTTGCTGATAGCCGCCGCGCTCCTCTGGTACTGTCGGGCGGGCGCCTCTATTTCGGGCGCTACTTCGGCTACGAAGCGGAGCTTGCAGAGTCTCTGAAAACTCTGGCGACGGCGGCAAGGCCATCGGCAGAAGCGTTGACGTCAGTTACGGGCCGGATCTCCAAAGTCAAGGCCGATGTCCAGCAGCGGCGAGCCGTCACCATCGCCCTGAACAACCGCTTCTGCATAATCAGCGGCGGTCCGGGCACCGGCAAAACGACCCTGATCGTTGCCATCATTGCCGATCTGCTTGTCCGCCACGGCCCGGATCTGCGCATAGCCCTGGCGGCGCCGACCGGCAAGGCGGCGTTGCGCATGCAGGAGTCGATCAGGATGCAGCTTGGTGAGACGCAGCTGGAACCATCTCTGGCGGCCCGGTTCCCCGCCCAGTCCATGACCCTGCATCGGCTTCTCGAACTGGGCTGGCGGGCTGACTGGAGAGGCAGCCGCAGCTCTGAACCTCTTGATTATGACGTGGTGGTCGTCGATGAGGCCTCGATGGTCGATCTGGCCATGATGTGGCGACTGGTGCGAGCGCTGAAAAAAGATGCCAGGCTTATTCTGCTGGGAGACCGGAATCAACTCGCCTCGGTTGAATCCGGCGCCGTTCTGGCCGATTGCATTGACAGTTTGCCGGACAACGTGGCCGAACTTACCAAGAGCTACCGTTTCAACGAAGCCATCGCCCACCTTGCCGATACGGTCAAATCCGGCGCTGCGGACGAAGCCTGGTCCTTCAGTTCCGGCTCAGGAGGGCCTGCGGTTTCAATCGCCTCCCCGGATTGGCTCGACAGTTGTATCGCCGGTTACCGGGAATTCGTGGAGCTGGCGGCGAAGACAACTGATCCAATTCACTTTGGAGCGGTGTTCGAACGGTTTAATCAGTTCCGCATACTGTGCGCCTTGCGGCAAGGACCGCAAGGAAGCGAGGAGATTAATCGCCGGATCGAGCGCACCCTGATCGGGGTACAGCCTCCAGTGGATGGTGCTCACTGGTATCCGGGCAAACCGGTACTGATCAGCAGAAATGACTACACCCTCGGGCTCTACAACGGCGACATCGGCATCTGTCTGCCGGAGTCTAGCGGCGGCGGCGCCCTGCGACTCTGGTTCGAGGCGGCCGATGGGACCTTGAAAAAGTATCTGCCGGCTCAGGTTCCCCTTTATGATCCGGCCTGGGCGCTGACGATCCATAAATCCCAGGGATCTGAATTCCAGCAAGTGCTGGTTGTGCTGCCGGAACGCGACAACCGGGTATTGTGCAGGGAACTGCTCTATACGGCAGTCACCAGGGCGCGGCAGAAGGTGCTACTGGTGGCGGGAGAGGATGTATTTAAAGCGGCGGTTAAGAGAAAAACCGTGCGTTCCAGCGGCCTGGCCGAACGTTTGGCCTGATGGTTCAGCCGCTGCCGTTTTCCGTCCAGAGCCAGGCCTCTTCGATCTGCTTTCTGAACAACCTGATCATATTGTTCCTGACCGTCTGGTGGTTGAGAAAATAGATTTCCTGGGGAAACAGCAGGTCGGCCACGCCTGAGTCGAATATTCTCTTGACTTCATATTCGTTGTGGGCGACATCGCGCTGATACATGTAGTTCACCCAGGACCGGTTGGTGTGAATGATGAATTCGACTCGCATCCCGCCAAGCCTGGCAAAAAACTTCAGCATTGGCGTTTTGGTACTGGATCCCTTGGAGCTGCCCTTGTGGATTCCGCCGGTCAGGGTGTCGGAGATATCTTCGAGAATCATGAAGGAATCGGCTTTGCTGGCACTCTGGGTCAGGTGGTTCTGAAAAATTTTCACATCCGCCTCGGAGTTGAGTACGGCCATCAGCCCCAACTCGTCATCCACCGCCACGGCAGGGTTCTTTTCATTTTTACGCAGAAGCTTAAGTACTTTAGCCTCGGGCGGCTTCTTTCTGATCGACACGTAAATCGGCAATTCCCGGTTGCCGGTCCGAAAACGCCGGCGCTTCAGCAGGGTAAGCTTCATGCCCTGGCCGATGGTAACGGCGGGGGCCTCCTCCTTCTTGATGACCCGCACCTCGGAGCAGCTGAAGTCGACGTCGCTGTGGTGGGAGAGGAGATAGACGATGTCATGTTCACCGATTTTCTGGGTGGTGCTCCACACATATTCGTTCAGAAAGACCAGGAACTGGGCGAATTTTTCTTCTATCCTGGTTTCCCGCTCACGCTGGTCGATGCTGCCTGCCAGACTCATCAGCGAAAGCTTGCGGTGAGCTTCGAAGCGGGCTTTCTTGTGATAGCGGTCATCAAAGATCATCAGCAGCAGATCCACCGGGTCGGTGGCTATTTCCACCTCATTGGTGATGGCGACGTGGGAGGCATAGGGAGCGAACAATTTGTTCTGCAGCGATTTGATCACAGAATCGGCGGTGCGGGCGTACTCATTGACCTTGAAGATGATCTCCTGTTCGGTGCCGCTGATGCCAAACATGTTGCCGAGCAGTGCACAGGCCCGGCGGCTGCAGTGCTGCCGGGCCTCGCCGTTGGCCAAGAGAAGGCTGATTTCCTTGAAGCTGCCAATGTCGAGGAACTCAAATATCTGGCGTCTCAAGGCCCGGTATTTGGTGACGTCGAGCTCGCTGAGCTTGAGATTGGTCACCCAGGCGCGGCTTTGAGAACTGAAACACCGGTCGAGCTCGACCTGGTCAGGAGTGGCGAGCGGACCTTTCTGCTTGAGCGAAGTGAATACGGATTTTTCGTTGAGAACTGACATCGTCAATTGAGTGCACAAATTTCTGATCGAACAGTTATACAGTAAGCGGCATCATAGTGCACGCAAAGGATGCATCAGGCAGCAAAGCGCTTGAGATTTATCCGCTCTTCTGCTATTGACAAGCAGACGTGGAAAACAACTCAATCGATCTGGTGACGGTCAGGCTATGGCTGTCAGAGAAGGATTGCCAATCTGAGGAGTAACGAGCAATGTTTCGCAATTTCGCCATTGTACCTCGCATTATTTTCGGCCGGGGATGCTTTAATCAACTAAACGATATTCTCCAGGAAAAGAGAACAGCCGGCGGTTTCGTGGTCTTCATCCTCGATGACGTCTTCAAGGGGCAGCCCCTGGAGGGGCGAATACCGTTGCAGGCTAATGACCGGCTCATCCATGTCAATGTCGACAGCGAGCCGAAGACCAGCTATATCGACGCCCTGGTCGAGCAGGTGAAAAGCTTTTCCGGGAAGAGCCCGGATGGTGTCATCGGCATCGGCGGGGGCTCTACCCTTGATATTGCCAAAGCGGTATCGCTGCTGCTGACCAACCCGGGTTCATCGGCCGACTACCAGGGGTGGGACCTGATTGAAATTCCCGGAGTCTACAAGGTCGGTATCCCGACGCTGTCGGGCACTGGTGCCGAAATTTCCAGAACGACGATATTAACCGGTCCCGAGAAAAAACTGGGTATAAACTCCGACTACACCCTCTATGATCAAATCATGCTCGATCCCGAACTGGTCACTGGAGTTCCCAAAGACCAGTGGTTTTACACCGGCATGGACTGCTACATTCACGATGTAGAGTCCCTGGCCGGCACCTTTATCAATCAATTCAGCCGGGCTTACGGAGAAAAATCGCTGGAGATGTGCCGTCAGGTTTTTCTGGAGGATCATGACGATGCGGCCGATAAACTGATGATGGCCTCCTATTTCGGCGGCATGTCCATCGCCTATTCACAGGTCGGCGCCTGTCATGCCCTCTCCTACGGTCTGTCCTTCGTGCTCGACGTGCATCACGGTATCGGCTGCTGCATCGCCTTTGATCAACTGGAGGAATTCTATCCCGAGGGCGTCGCTGAGTTCAAAAAGATGATGAAACGCCATCAGATCGACCTGCCCAGAAATATCACCGCTTCGCTCAGCGATGCCGACATGGAAAAGATGATCGGCGTCGCCCTGGCCCTGGAACCGCTCTGGGAAAATTGTCTCGGCAGCAACTGGCGTGAGCTGATGACGCCCGAGCGGGCCCGCGGACTTTACGAGCGGATGTAGGGAATGAAAACGGTCGGCCTCATCGGGGGAATGAGCTGGGAGTCCACGGCGACATATTACCGATTGATCAACCAGGGGATCCGAAATCGCTGCGGCGGGCTGCATTCAGCCAAGATGCTGCTCTACAGCGTTGACTTCGCCGAAATCGAAGAGCTTCAGTCGAGCGGCCGCTGGCAGGAAGCCGGTCTGCTACTCGCCGAAGCCGCCACCAGGCTCGAAAGAGGTGGGGCCGAACTGCTGCTGATCTGCACCAATACCATGCACAAGGTGGCCGACCAGGTGACAGCCGCGGTCACCATCCCCCTGCTCCATATCGCTGCAGCGACGGGAACAAAGGTCGCTGCCGACAACATTGAAAGGGTCGGTTTACTGGGTACGCGGTTCACCATGGAAGAAAATTTCTACCGCGGGGTTCTCGAGACGCGTTTCGGTCTTCGGGTGGTGGTCCCTCCCGCAGAAGACCGGCGGCTGGTCGATGAGGTGATCTTCGCTGAACTCTGTCGAGGGGTGATCGCCGAGGGGTCAAAAAAACAGTACCTGCGTATCGCCGACTCCCTGGCCGCCCAGGGGTGTGAGGCAATAATTCTTGGCTGCACCGAGATAGCGCTGCTCATCAGGCCCGAAGACACTGAGCTTAAGTTCTATGATACCACCGAGATCCATGCCCAGCAGGCAGTGGCGATGATGCTTGAACTCTAGCCGCGTTGTTTTATAGTTTAG
>JAHEER010000105.1 GCA_024640625.1 Desulfobulbaceae bacterium | reverse complement strand
CGGGAGTCCCGTTCGGGACAGAAATTGGTTATTGCCAGCCAGTGGGTGAGTAGCTGCAACGGCTGCAAGTCCCACCTGACCAAAGCCGAGCCGGCAGGTCAGTAGTGAAGTCTGCGGGTAAGCCCGGTAACGGGAGTCCGAAGCCAGACGGATCAAGGATGCAGGCTCTGTATTGAGCCCCGATAAATCTATCGTCGTGGTCTGAGGATAGCTTCCAGAGTATCGGAAGTAAAAGCCGACAGTCTCAGGAAACTGGAAGGCAGCAGATCAGGATGCGCTATGGCAAGTATACAGGTCACCACCGGGGTCTGAGACCAGGGCATGCATTCACAGGGTTGGCGTGGGAACTCGGGAGAACCAGTTGTTTGAATGAATAAGTAGGAAAAGAAGAGCCTCCTGAAAGTGGACAGCTCACAATGAGCGTGAGGCCGGAATGAACCGTCTCAAGTCAAACCCAACAGGAGACTCCCATGGAAACTATGCACTACATTGGACTCGACGTCCACAAGAAAACCATCAGCTATTGCATTAAAAGCCATCAAGGCCGCACCCTCGACCAGGGCTCCATTGCTTCGACCAGACCGGCGTTGCGCGAACTTCAAATTACCGTCAGTCATCTGGACACTCCCTCAGCTGTTTTCGAGTAGATGTGCGCAACACCCATAATCTTAAGCCTTTCGATATCAGGCCGTAGAGAACAATTGTTGGTAACTATAATCTACCGGTCAAAATTTAAAATATTGTTGTCCTGTCACTTAGAAATGAATGGTTGTACAGCAGCCGCTAGTTTGAAATCAATGATTGTGTGATTAGGAATTTCAGTTGTTTTCATCCGGGTGCCTCTAATACTGGAATGGATTTTGGAATGGGCTGGAAAAACCTATACGATAGCAGGAATGTAAGATTTGAGGCTTATTGCTGATGTGGCCGGCAGCGAGACAATTGCTCCGTAATATAACCTGGAAAAAGCTCACTTGACACGTTAGCCATGTTTAGTTTAAGGAATTATCGGTCGAAAAATCTTCCACTCAGTAGTCCTCTACAATTTCATTATCACGACTTTGACTGATACGTTTGGGTCAGAAAATCATTTGTGCTAATATGCTCTCTGTCAGTCTGTTAAATTTCAGACGTGTCAGCCACAGAACCACATCAGCAGGCTTGGTAATGTCTCTACAAAAATCATACGATTTGATCGTATCAACCAAGTTACGTCGTCCTCCGCTTTCCAGGGATCATCTTCACCGGCCCCAATTGCTGTCACGTTTGGATGACGGGCTCCATTGCACCGTTAATCTCATCTCCGCCCCGGCCGGGTACGGCAAGAGCACCCTGGCCAGTTGTTGGATCGAAACATGCGGGCTTTCTTATGCCTGGATTTCTCTGGACAGAAAAGACGACGATCTGAGGCTCTTTCTTCTCTATTTCGTCAGCGCACTCAGAACCATCTCGGAGCAGGCCTGTCCTGAGACGATGTCGATGCTGGGCGGACTAACCCTGCCGCCCGAATCCTTTCTCACAGAACGGCTGATCAACGAGATGGACATGATTGGTGTGAATTACATTGTCGTTCTAGACGACTACCAGCACATTCAGAACCAACGGGTTCACTCCTTGCTTTCCGCGTTGCTGAATGCGCCCCCCAAAACCATGCATCTCGTCCTTATTAGCAGGCGGGATCCTCCACTTCCGTTGGCGTCCTTGCGGGCCAAAGGGAGAATGGTGGAGACGCGGGCACAGAATTTACGTCTCGGGCCCGAGGAATCCATCCATTTTCTGAAACTTATGGGTCACAAGCCATTGGACAATGATTTGGCGGCCCTACTCAACGATAAAACCGAGGGCTGGGTTACGGGATTGCGGCTGGCCGCCCTAAGCATGACTCAGCGCCAGGATCACGAAGTTCTGTTGCGCAACTTACCTACGGAAAACAGCTATCTGGTCGACTACGTCGTGGCTGAGCTGGTTGCCTGCCATGAACCGATCATCCAAGAATGCATTTTGAAAATATCCATACTCGATCGGTTTTGTGCTTCTCTATGTGAACAGATCTGCTTTCCCGACGGAAAATCCCACGAAGGTAAAATAAACAGTCGGGATTTTCTGCAGAAGCTCAAGGACAGTTCACTGTTCATCACTTCACTCGATGACACCGATGAGTGGTTCAAACACCATCATCTTATCCAGTCGATTCTGCAGAGGTTGTTAAAAAGGCGTTATAGTTCCGAACAAATCAACTGTCTTCATCGGGTGGCAAGTACGTGGTTCGCTAACCAAGGTCTCTTCGAAGAGGCGCTGTCCTATCTGATGGACATTGAAGACTACGATAGCGCAGCAACACTGGTGGCAGATTTTCGATACGACCTGATGAACCGGGAACAGTGGTATCATCTGGACCTTTGGCTCAGGAAATTCCCATTTGAGTTCATCAGCAGAAATGTGCCACTACTCCTGTCAAAGGCCTGGGTATATCAGCGTCAGGCCCGTTATTCAAAACTCTTTGAGCTCCTCGGCGGCTTGGATGGGACCGGCGAATCAGGGGAGAACGACGTCAAACTTGATCTTGCCCTGCGAAGCGAAGTCGCCACCCTGAAAAGCTTTTTCTACTTCTCCACTGGCCAGGCCGAGCGGGCAGAGGAAGCGGCACGGTTCGCCCTTGCTAATTTGCCGGCGCACTCCTCCAGCATAAAAGGATTCAGCCTGATTTTACTGGCGCTGGCCCTGCAGATGCGGGGAAAAGGTCTCGACTCATTAAAGGTGATCGATGCGGCTCGGAACGATAATGAGCAGGTCAACCCGGTGTTCAGAACAATGCTTCTGACGGCATTTTGCTATCTCCGATGGATCGGGGCCGAATTAGTGGAACTGCAGGCACCTGCAGAATTGCTTATCGAGACGGGGACCAGGGACGGCCTTCCCGAAACGGTCGATGTGGGCAGATTTTTTTGCGGAATCGCCCATTTCGAGAAAAATGAGCTGGATCGCGCCGAGTCATATCTGCTGCCGGTATATAGAAAGCCTGTACAGGGCGAACTATTTGTTCCCAGTATCGTCACTTATTGCCAGAGTTCATTCGCCCTGGCCCTTACATGCCAGATAAAGGGCAAACCGGAGAAGGCCTGGGAGATTTGTGAGACGGTTCTGCTTTACATGCTGGAGACCGGAAATGTGGATCTGCTGGAGCTCTGTCGTGCCTTTCGGGCCGAACTTGCGCTGTGGCAGGGCCGAACAGATGTTGCCGAAAAGTGGTGTACGGGCTTTGCGCCAGAGCCGCTCCGACCTGTATACCGATTTTTTGCACCGGAACTGACTTTCATAAAAGCCAGAATCGCCGGTGGTAAGCGTCAGATCCTCGAAGAGACGGACAGTCTCCTGGTCAGGATGATTCTTTTTTACCAGGGCTTGCACAACACGCGGATGGCAATTCATCTAAGGGTGGTTCGTTCGGTGGTTAAAAATCTTCTGGGTGACCGCAAGACGACGATCCAATTACTGAGTGAAGCGATTGAGATGGCCAGGCATGGTTGTATCATGCGGCCTTTTCTCGAGTTTACAGATCAGCTGCACGAAATGGTTGGGGAAGTGGTCACCAGTCACCCAGATAATATACATGCCGAACGTATCCAGCGAGCTATGAGGATGGAGCAGCGAAACATATCTGCGGCGCCAGTCAATACGGAAGAGGGTTCTTCACCGGATGCTTGGGTCACCACTAAACCTCTTTCAAACCGCGAGATCGAAGTTCTCAAATCGCTGCAGCACGGCGGCAGAAATAAAGACATAGCCAAAAATCTGTACATCTCAGTAGAAACGGTCAAACGGCACCTGTCGACAATCTATCGGAAACTGAACGTGGAGAACAGGCAGCAGGCATTGCGCCAGGCCAGAAAATACGGGATCCTTTAGCTGCTAATCCGCCCATTTATCAGAACCAGATATCCCTTCAATTTACTATTTCCGATTTACAACTTTTTTTACAACTTTCGGGTGATCTATTTTCTCCTAACTCAAGATACAATTATTTCAGCCACCATTATTTTGAGAAACACCTACAGACTCTGACGCCCCCGCGTCAGTGACATTACCGAAGAGGAGGTGTAGGAGATGACCAGGTACCCTGCCGTGTTTCTGGCGGCGCTGCTGGCACTATGGGGATGCGCAGCACCAGAAAAAGACCAGGTTTTCTCTCTGAAAGACTATCAAAGTAGTCCATCGGTTGCTCCGTCGGACAAGACCATAGATGCCGAAAGTCAGGATCTCAAACTGGCCATCCAGGCAAATCCGCTGGATGGCGCTGCCCACTACCGGCTCGCTTCCCTGCTGGCATACCAGGGGTTGGATGACCAGGCGATCATAGGCTATCAGCGGACACTTACGGTCGACCCGACTCAGACGGCTGCTTACCACAATATGGGGACATTGATGCTCAAAAGAGGTGATGTGGTTCCCGCTGCTGAACTGTTTGAAGCCGCGATAATTAACAATCCGGACTATCTCCCTGCTTATAACAATCTTGGCAAAGCCTACTATTTGACAGGACTCCCGGAATTGGCAGCTGCTTCATACGAAGAGGTGCTGCAGCGGGATCCCACCAATACCATTGCTCGCCATAACCGCGATCTTATCATCACCGCGGCCGCTCCTCCCCCCGCAATAAAGAGAAAGATCTATGAGATCCCCGACGATGTAAAGGTAACCTTCGAGGGTGATGAAGAGCCAGGTCCACTTCTTCAAAAAGAGATGCCGCCCAAAGACAAGCCTCTGCCGAAGCAAGGTGCGGTTGCAAATCCACCCACTCCGTCAGCACCCATATTGGCTAAAATGCTGCATAATCTGCCCTACATAACCGTGGAGGACCACGAAGGCACCATCACCCTGACCGGGTGGACCCAGGATGAGCGCGAACGCAAAATGCTCGATCGGGTTCTCGCCAGATGGCCCAAAATTCTCGACTTGAGCGGCACCGATTCCGGCGATCCTCAGCGTATGATCGAGGTCGATGCCGTTCTATTCGTCGTAACCGGGACCGAAACCCAGAGCGTAGGCTTCAATTTTCTGCGTCTGATTAATTTTAGTTATTCAGTCTTCTCAACGAATAACAGCGCACGAGAAATACCCTGGAAAGGGCTTCCAATACCAGACAGTGTTTTCCAGAATATGTATCAGCTCCCCTCCTGGGGTTCTCTGCTGACCGCCGCGGTCGATTATGATGTAAACATCGCCAACGCCGTCGACGACCAAGTGGCAGTGCTCGCCCGGCCCCATTTGACCACGCTCAATGGCACACCTGCCTACTTTCTTGCCGGCGGTGAGTTTGTGTTTCGCGTCTCGGGTATCGAGTCTGGCGATATCAAACCCTACCCATTCGGAACCTCGCTCAGTGTGACCCCTACATTGCTTCGTACACCAGGAAAGGATGGGGCCCCACGCATCCATATCAAAGTCGAGGCGCAACGAACCAGTGTACTGGAGTTTCTGAACGCCATAACTGACGACGACTCCATAGTGTTTGATAAACTCACCGTAATAAGCCAGGCAGTCCTCGACCGAGGCCAGACACTTATTCTCAGCGGTTTAAATCAAAGGGAGTCCCGAAACACCGACTCGGGCGTTCCCATTCTCAAGAAAATTCCACTGGTGAATCTGGTGTTCTCGGAAAAAAATACCGTCGATGAAAACACCGCTGTGATCATCCTCCTGACCCCGCGGGACCCTGCCTTCAATGATCAGCGCAATAGGAAAAACCTTGCTTTCTTTGTGAAGAAGAGAAGGGAACTCGTTAAAGCACAACAGGGCACTAAGGAGGATATGATAAATTATCAAAAGAAGTATCCCAACTGGCAGCAACTTGCGCCAAATCGTTTTGCCTCGCATTTCTTCCTACTCGAGAAGAGCGACCTCTACCGCCGGGTAAGCGGCGACGATCTCATTGAGGAGGATCTCGATCTTCATCTTCTGGAAGATTACGACGAGAAGAAAGTTCAAGATGACGAGGAAAAATGAACAAAAAACGATTATTTGAATCTTCTGGAACATATCGAATCAGGGTTCAAGGACACCTCGACGACAGTCTATCCGACTATCTTGGTGGTATGGTCATCACTCGGGCCTTCTCCAAAGATAGACAACCGTTGACCATCTTGGTTGGTCAACTGCAGGATCAGGCGGCTCTTTCCGGCGTACTGAACGAACTCTACGTCAGACGTACACCTTTGTTGACGGTGGAGTATGTCGATTCTTACCTTCAAAAGCCGAAAGCATAAGAGTCTGACGCAATGAATAGCAATAATTTCATGACAACTCTTGCGCTTCTTATGGGCTTATGGGTTACTTCATCATTGGCTGCCGATAATAATCTCGTGGAATCAGTGGTAACCGGCTGCAAAACCGAACTCAATGCCTATTGCAAAGACGTAACCCCAGGTCAAAAACGTCTGCTGGCCTGTCTCTACGCGCATAACGACAAATTGTCGGCACGGTGTGACCTCGCTCTGTTCGATGCGGCTATCCAGCTCGAACGTGCGGTTGCTACCCTCGCTTACGTGGTCAATGAGTGTGACGACGATCTGATCCAGTTCTGCAGCGCAGAGCAGGTGGGTGAAGGAAGACTTCTTGAGTGCCTGGACAAAAATGAAGCAGTAGTTTCCTCTCGCTGCAAACAGGCGTTGACCGAGGTCGGCCTGAAATGACCGAAGGTATCCACCCTGTGGCACCCCACCACCTGCCGATCTATATTCCCAGACCGGACGGCAGCGACCCCCTTTTCACGGTGGTGGTGATTTCCATAGTGATTTTATGTCTGTTGGCTGGTGTCCTCTATTTTAAACTTCACTCTCTGCCAGAGCATATGGGTGAAAGGGCCAACAGCACGCAACTGCAGCTCATCTCGATATTGGCGATACTTGCCCTGTTTACCCACAACAATGCATTTTGGGTGCTCGCCCTGTTAATTGCCGCCGTTCGTCTACCTGATTACTTAACCCCGCTTCAAGCAATTGCCAAATCATTGGAAAAAATCGCCGCCAATAAACCTGAAGTAGTAATTTCAGATTCAACTGCTGCAGCAGCTAGCGATTCTGTTACAGGCGCTCCAACAGCTGCGCGGGTAGTTGAGAATATAACTGAACCTGTCAAGGCAGAAAAGGAGCCACCATAAGTCATGTTTGAACTCATGTTTTGCGCCTTTTTCACTGTTCTGCCTGATTTTCTCATCAGGAGATTCGTCCAAAAGAAAAGATGGGGCAAAGAACTCACTTTCTTCAATATCTGGTATGAATTGCGGTGGGGTATCACGGCCTGCATGATATTAACGATCTCCCTGATCACGGTAGTTTTCTACTATCACCCTTCGACATCGAATGTTATATCGATCTTCCGCACCGTAACGATTTTGCCGGAACATCCTGGTCGAGTAGAGGAAATTTTTGTCGAGAATTTCCAACTGGTCAATGAGGGCGATCCGCTCTTCAGTTTGGACAACGCCACTCAGAAATCAGCTGTCGACATTGCTCACAGTGCCTTGAAAGAGATCGAAGCAGAATTTGCCCTGGCGGAAACCGATCTCGAAGAAGCAGAAGGCAATATTGCGGCGATTGAGTCAAAACTTACCCAGGCAACGAGCGATTTAAGCAGAGTGCGCCAGCTATCAAGACCGGGCGACGATCTTATCAGCGAGCGTGACGTTGATCTTTACGAAAACAGAGTATCCGAGATAGAAGGAGAACTCGATGCGGCAATCGCCCGTCGTGATGAAGTCCAGGAAAATATCGATTCGTTGCTACCCGCTCGACAGAAAACGGCCCAAGATACCCTAGATCAGGCACAAGTCGAACTGGAGAAAACCGTCATTTATGCAGAAATCTCCGGCCGCATATCCCAGTTTGTGCTGCAGCCCGGCGATATTGTAAATCCCCTGCTGCGGCCTGCAGGTTTGATTGTACCGACAGGTGAGGGGTCAGGTACCTCAGCTGTGCAGGCCGGTTTCAACCAATTTGCGGCCCAGGTGGTAAAACCCGGAACCATCGCCGAAGTGACCTGCATGACGAAAGCATTCACTGTAATTCCCATGGTAGTTACCGACATCCAGATGCCGATCGCCACCGGCCAGATACGTCCAACCGACCAGATGCTCGATCTCCAGGATAGAGCAAGGCCCGGCACCTTGACGGTGAGGATGGAGGCTCTGTACGAAGGTGGTCTCGAAGGAGTGCTTCCCGGCAGTAAATGCATTGCCAACGCCTATAGCAGTTACCACGAGGTCATAGCCTCCGGGGAGCTTTCAACTTCGGAGTTCTTGTTCTACCACATGGTCGACACCGTTGGTTTAGTGCATGCGCTTATCCTGCGCATTCAAACGCTTTTGCTTCCTATTAAGACCTTGGTATTTGCCGGACACTGATAACCTAAAGCTGATCTTGAAGACACCGGCCTTTAACTCTACCTAGCTTACACGATCACAAAAAACACTATGGTGAAATAAGGTTTGTGGCTGAATGAGGAAAAAGAAGTACATTCACAATCAGCTTCCTTTAAGAAACCTATACTGCTGAGGGGATAAACCATGGCTGAGAATATATTTCCATAGGTAACTTAAATGAGAATGCCAATCTCCATTTCTTGAACTTGTTCCTGAGCATATGCGAATAGAGATATATGCGTCTATCGAGAGAGTTCCCCTGGCAAGGTCAGATTTGTAGAAAATTTGGATCGCGAGGGTGCTCAGAAAAATCTATAATTGGCAGTACCAACTACATTCTTAATATTTTCAGAAATTATCCTTCTATAAAGAAAACACTTCCTAGCACATTGTTGATTATTATATTGGCAATGCTTAGATTTTAGACAGTTTGATAATGCAACGAAACAACTTCTTCGATAAAGGCAAACTTGGGGTGACCTGAGGACGCAAAACCACGGGCCAGAAAAGACTGGCAGCCGGGTTACCGAAAAGAGGAGTTTTGCTTCAAATGCAATTTGTGCAACGCTCGTCTTCGGCTGAGAAGATGGGCGTTTTTTTATTATGAAACGCCTGAGTTGTTCTATCGGACCAGGGTTCAATTGCCGGGTTCATTTATAGTACTAGAGGGTGTTATCATGAACGAATTGAATCAAGTTATAGTCTGCCTGTGGTTTCTCCCTGTTGTTCTCTTCATCATTATTCCTTTATGCGTAGGCTGTGTGGGCCTCGTCTTTTATCTGTTTAACGCATTATCGGATAAGGAAGTGTTTCTGAAAGAACAATATTCTACCGCAAACGGTGCAACAAGGAGCGTAACTTAGATTATTGGCTTGTGTGAGTTTTCAGAAGTTTCTTTCAATGTTCAAGATTGGCCTGATTGTCAAGGCTGAGCCGGCTCAGATTAATACGAGGATAAGGGGGGGGCATGAAAAAATTTATGAACACAGTACTGGTAATTTTGTTTATGGCCTTATTCTCTATATCTCTACAGTCCTGTGGCCAGTTCAAGGACTTTTTGACCAATTATAAGGGCAGTTTGGTGTCGCCAACTGCGGGTGACATGATTTATCTCGAATCTGCAGGTGACACTTTCCTGTTCGGGAAACCGAGTGGGTCTCACAATATTCAGGCAACGTTGACATATAATTTCTTGATCTCCCGGTATGAGATCTCAAATAAAGCCTTCGGGGAATTTGTGCATGATGGTGGATACACAAACCAGTCCTATTGGACCACAGATGGTTGGAATTACATCAATTCCATTGAACTTCCGTGGCCTAATTGGTGGTTAGATCTTGTCACTACACCAGAGCAGCCGGTTGTCGGATTGAGTTGGTACGAGGCAGTTGCTTTTACGCAATGGTTGTCCATCAAAGAGGGATGGCCTGTCTCATATGACTCTGATGGCCGTATCATTGACATCTTTAATGACGGGTACCGATTACCCACCGAGGTTGAGTGGGAATATGCTGCATCTAAAGGTGATCCAACCGCGACAGAGAGAATATATGCCTGGGGGAATAGCTGGAATTGCGGCAACGCAGTTTGTCGTGTTCCTCCGTGTGACAATTATGTTTCTTATCTTCAATCAATTGGCAGTAAGAGTCCAGCGGGTGATACTCCACGGGGACTAAGCGATATGGGCGGCAATGCTTCTGAAATGGTAAGCGACACTTATCAAGACCCGATACCGAACATTCTCCCGTTAGTAAACCATTATAATTATGATCCCGAAGAGCTAAATATTATACATCGAGGGGGAGGATGGAAGGGAAATAGCGCAGGAGTTTTCGAAACATCTCACCGGGAATATATAACCAAGCGAGACAGATGGAAGAGCCACGTCGGTTTTCGAATAGTACGAACTTACCCTATTCAATAAGTGACCCTTGCTGGCCCTATTCTTGTCAGAACGGACGATGCCTCCGTTCTTCATGAGGGTAGGGGATTTTAAAAGGAGGAAAGCGACATGAAAATTATGAAGATGCTACGAAATAGCTTCCTAATGTTGGTGATGTTGACAGCCACAGCTTGTGTCGGGTCGCATAGACTGACAACACCTCCGCTTTATTTACAAGATGCAGGAATTCTGTACTGCACGGCTGTCAATCTCCACGATATGCCAGTTACATTGGACATCAACGTCTACGACCAAAACGGCAACAATCGTTGTGGCGCCGGTCCATGGACACTCGACCCGGGGCATACGGTATATCAGGTGTGCAACAGTGATCTGCACATCGATATTGATCCGGTCAGGTATTGTATTTTTACTTATGATGGGGAGAGAGGCAAGATTGTTGGAAGCGCCCAGATCGATCCGCCAGAAGGCGAGGCGATCCCAGCTCTGGCGGTTCCGTGACACCTTGCTTAAGGGGGGTATATTCCCCCTATCATGAATCAATGCTTGAGTCTTATCACTCTCTGGCCATTGGCGGCTTCCGGATGGGCAAGCTGCTGTTGTAATACCAATTGAATAGCACCGTTAAGCATGTCAGTGGAAACCACTTATCAGGGCCACTGCCCTCCTTACTTATATATTCCTGATTACCCTCGCGCTCCAATGTTTCTGAAAAATTTACCCTGCCGAGGGACACCTCTCGTTTGGTTTGCTTTGCTAAATTCTCAAGTGATCAGGAAGAACCTCCTATTTAATATTTACCTGCCGAACTTGAGCTTCTTATATCCAACCTAAAGCTGTAATCATGGCGCAGATCGCCAGCACACTTCATTGCCTGCTTCAAGAAGTAGAGGGATAAACCGCGATAGCACCAGTGATACGGACACCAATGCTGCACCCGTGATAAACACCGCAGCCGGTGAAATAATCAAGAGTCCACCATATGCCGCCGGCCGTTTTTCAGCTTTTCAGATGGCTGTTAGGCCTTTGTGTCGCTCTTTTCCAAGGTGTTTTAGTTCTTGGCCAGCGCGTGGTAGATCGCCGCGCCCAGA
>JAHEER010000104.1:832-11413 GCA_024640625.1 Desulfobulbaceae bacterium | reverse complement strand
ATTCCCCGCCGCTACATAGTAACTAAATGAGGTTATTAGGCATAGATCAGAGTTTACGATGAATTGCCCACGGCAAGCCTCAGGGCATCAAGAATTCAGTATCTAGAAGTCAGAAAAACTCGCGAACCCACCTGGCCGTCGGAGCTTATTTCGTATTTTAGGTACCGGACTCCCTCATAAAGCGCAAACAAGCGGCAATCAATGCACGGCGCATCAAGTTGCGGGAAATGAGCCTCTCTTCGATTCAAATCATTGGCTAACCGCCAACAATGCCCTGTCTGGCGAGTTTCAACAATTCGGGGTTTTTCTTTTCCAGGTGTTTTTCCAGGTCCCTGATGCTGAGTGCATATGGAGCCCTGAGACCATGGTATTCCTGCTCGGGGCCAATCTGTTTGAAAGGAATCCCCCACCGGCCAAGAATGACTTGCAAACCTCTCGCCATCACTGCATACCAGTGCGTCAGACCGACCTGAAGACTTTCACGATAAAGTAACAGATAAATGCCACGGATCAACTCATGCTCGCATTTTCGTCGTTCACCCTCTACTGATGAACTTGGCATGGTTTGCTGCAGTTCCTGTGCTTCTGAATGACTATGATCTTTACTGAAAATAAACCGGTCAATGGCACGGCGGCGAAACTCCTTGGAAATGGCCAGCCTGGAGATTTCCGCGATTTTATTGCGTGGCGCATTTATTGCGGAATCATTGAGATCGAAGTGTTGTTCAATTGGAAAGGGCCGATCAGAACCCATGATAATTCTGGCGGTCCCGATGATGTTATCCTCTGCTGCGCTGCAGGCATAGAGATGGATGGAATGCTGATCAAAAACATCCTTTTCAAGCCCCTCTGGGTGATCATCCGGACTTTCAAAGCCCCACTCCTCCACGTAGACCTGGTAGCGCAAACGATAGACAGCCTCAAGTATTTGCGTATAATCCGGCTGCGACTGGACAACCTGGAATACAAAATTCGACATTTGCATGACGTTTCTCACTATGCATTTGAAAAGTCTTGTTATTGTAACAGAAATTACTCAGGGAGCAGATAGATATAGCAGCATGGCAAGAGGAAATTCAAAATGACCGGAATGTGTGGGGCAGGGTTATACCTGAAGTCTAATCGAGGGAAGGTCTTTTCGCGCCACCAGCAATTCAGGCGGGGATTTCGCCAAGCTCCGCTCCAGTGCTCGATTCAGAATATTCACAAAGGAAAGGGACGATTCACTGAGCACCCGCACATTGATCAAAATCCACCAAGCTGCCTTGCAGATCACGAAGGAAGTCCGGGTTTAGCTTCGCTAGCGTATGTTCCATAGTTTCAATGTTGATCAGGTATGGCGCCCTGACACCGTGATAATCACGGGCGGGTCCGATCTGTTCGAAAACAACCCCCCAACGCTTTAGTACGATATAGAGTCCCCTGGCCATAACAGCATACCAGTGGGTCAAACCGCGAAGTTTGCTGTCACGGTACAAGGCGATATAGAGACCACGGACAATCTCGTGTTCACAGTGACGACGGGTATCCCTGCCCGCGTCCACATACCGAGGCACGTGGTTTATGGCTAATAGCTCTGCTCCAAAAATGGCAGGATCGATAGTACGGCGACGAAATTTTTTGGATACAGCTAAACGGGAAATTTCGCCGATGCAATTGCGGTCTATGTCAGGGCGGGTTTCCGTTATATCAAAAAAATTTTCGACAGGAAAACCCAGGGGAGAATTTAATATCAGCCTGACAGTTCCAGCCACCCTGACTTTCGTTCCCCTTGAAGAACGAGCATATATGTGGCTGGAATAATCATCGTAATTGTCATATTCAAGCCCTTCAGGATAATCTTCAGGCTCTTCAAAGCCCCATTCATTGACATAAACCTGGTAGCGCAAACGGTAGATTTCACTCAGAATCTCTGCGTGATCCAGATATTTGTCAACTGTTCCGTAATTAAATTTGTAAGGCAAGGAAACCACCTCCGCTAAATTCTCAAACATGACAATTGCAGTTGCCAGTATCACGGCAACTATTGCAACAGCGCACGGAGAAAAATCTGATTTTTTTGTTTAAAAGGGTAGAATAATATCATAACATCAGCACGTTACCAATAGCTCTCACATCAAATGATGCTTTTTTTGTTACTTTTACGGCCTTTCGTGACCAATATAAAAAGGTTGTCGAGGGGAACAGCTTGCCAGAAAAACGCTTTTCAATTGGTTGGTTACCCACATTTTCTTTGTGCTCTTTGTGATCTTTCGCGGCTTATTTATTTTTACAGATTATTGTGTTCTTTCTAGCTTTTGCAGCTAAAAATATGGCCGTTTCCACTCAGATCAGCAGATCGTCCAGCCTGTGCCTGATCGACCTCCCAGCCGGAGCGGCGCCCTCTCCAACTCGAAAGTACATCACCACAACCTCATCGTCCGTCAAACCGAAAAGCTGTTGCATGTCTGACTGAACCTGACGCAGAGCAGCAACCGATTTCAAGGTCAAATCCCCAGTGCCCCCTTCTCGTACCTGCTGCAGCAGAAAGGCTATTCCTGCATAGGGTTGAAATTGCAAGTTGTGGGCAGTCGCCCGCAGCCAAACCCGTTCCATGACGCGTCCACCGAGCACAAAGTCTTCCGGTTGGCTGCCGGTGACAATAACGGCCCCCAATCCCGCAGATTGGCGGCATAACTGCTGCGCCTTGCGACCGATCATATGCGCCAAACCGAAACGATTCAAAAAATTGACCAGCGGCCAGTGCCTGAGGTTCGGAAAGCCCAGCCGATCGGCCCTGCTCAAAGCCAAGGTTTCGACATCGAGGCCGTCCCGGGTTCTTATAGTATCCGTTTGATTCCAGCGAATCTGTTCAAAGAGGAATTGGTGTAGTGGTCGATTGGCAAAGACCAGCCAGTCATTTTTCGCAGCGATCGCTGCCAGCTGATTTTTTGCGGGGTTCTCGGTCGCAAGGACAACTCTGGCACCATCGTAACCCTCAGCGCAGGAGATCATCACCTTGGTCTGGGTGTCGTTGAGCTTCCCTCCTGCAAAACTGCCTCGATTCGTACAGCGTCTGTAAATCGCTTCCTCGAGGGGATCAGTACGGCGCACATCCTCAGCCAGATCGACCTGCGCCACCAGTTCAGGCTGTTCTTTATCAGGGAATAGTATGATCGACACCTTGAAGCCTTCTTCGACAGCGGCCAGTTCGAGGTTTTCGAGAACTGCGCCATGGGCAACCAGGGACGCACGCTGCTGGAAATTGTAAAGTGACTGATCACGCTCCGGACAGTTGTAAAGATTTATTGTCAACCCCTGTACTGCAAATCGCCAGGGCTGGCAATTATCGCCAGACGGTGCCTGAATTGCCGCCTCGAGAATTTTACGTATCTTTTTATTCACAGCATGCTCCCTGCGTATTAAAATTGTTATAGGGCCTTCATATGATCACGTTTTATGACATTGATTTAAATATCAAGCAGACAGCTGTTAACATTAAAGTCCTGCTGATATACATATTAACTGCATGAAAAACGCAATTCAGATAATATTTGAATAAAGATAAGTCAATGATTATTTCAGAGATTATTTTCGTAAAGCTCTAATGATCGAGCGGCTGAGATCATAACTTTAGGATTGAGCCTAAACTCACAGCTTTTTAAAAGCAAATGGGGGGGGTAAGAGACATACCTCATAAGCGACCCAAGGTTTTTTTGCTTGTCCCCCAAAGCTTTGGATACCGATGACATGATTGTGCCCCTTGGCACATTCGTCCTTACCATGATCGACTCTAAGGTGATAGCCGTAACCAACATCGGCCAAGTCATTGTAGCCACGCCAGCCTTAAGAGCAATGATAAAAGCTTTTAAGTGCTACTTTGCCGCACCCCCTCTAAGATCTTTCCCCATAAGCACCACTTCTCTTTTATCTTTAATGTTCCACTCCAATGGCCTATACACTTCAAGCTATGTGGTGTTTTAACTTCGTAGCTTTTGTCTCACCTATCATCAATACTGCAGGCAAAACAGCCACATCACCAATCAGGGCCGTCAACATAATCAGGGCACAGAGCAGGCCAAATTGTACCGTGGGGACGAAACTGGAAAATACAAGGATGCCAAAAGCAAACACCAAAATCAGCGAAGTGGACAGCATGGGGCTGAATTTCTCCCGGATGCTGGCAAGGATCGCTTCCGACCGTTGTTTCCCCCCTGCCCTCTGTAACTGGTACTCGATAAGGAAATGAATGGTGTCGTCCACGGCAATGCCGAGGGCAACAGCGGAAATGATGGCGGTGGCAGTATTAAGCGGGATATCGAAAAATCCCATGATACCGAAATTTATGATGATTGGCACTGCATTGGGGAGAATGGAAATAAATCCCAGCCTGACTGAGCGAAAGACCAGGAAAAGTACCAGGAAGATAATAATGAAGGCTGCGGAAAGGCTTTTTACCTGGCTTTCGACAATGCTTTTGACCAGCTTGTTAGCCAGGAAGGTCTTTCCAGTAATGTGAACTGTCAAGGAAGGATCATCAATCGTTCGGGCAAGGAAGCGGTTGATGTCGGAAATGATCTGTTCCAGTTTCTTAGAATTGTGTTCCGTCACTCGCGCCGAGATGCGCACCCAACTGTAATCCTGATTTACAAAATTACTCAATTCATCCCCGTCATAGAGAAGCAGGTATTGGGCCGTCAATTCCCGACTGGCCGGCAGGACATGATATTCCTGCTGGTCAGCGTGAAAAGCCTGGTTCATCTGTTCGAGAAAATCGATCAGCGAGGTAGTCTTGGAGACGGTTGCAAGATTCTGCAGGTAGTCGGATATGCCCTTGATTTTTTTCGTATGGACAGGGTCGAGAAAGTACTCGGGTTGACTGCTGCGCAGGGAGATCTCTAATGTATTGACCCCGCCCAGCCTGCGATCAATAAAATCGTTGTCTCGACGGATTGGACTGTCTTTTTCAAAATATTCAAGCAGGTTGGTTTCCACCATGATCTGAGTTGCTCCGTAGGCACACAGGACAATGGTCACCAGTGAGGCGACCAGGATCGGCCTATGCCAGGTCGTGACGGTGCGCCCCGTCCATGCACTGGTACGCTGTATGCCATTGGAGACGCCCGTACTTTGGACTGCGATGGGACGTTTGCTTCCCCATAACCACAACCCCAAGGGGATCAGGGTCACGCTCAGGTAGAACTCGGCCAGCATGCCACCGGCCGCGGCAAGGCCGAAATGACGGATGGGGGGGATATCACTGAACCCAAGGCTCGAGAAACCGATTGCTGTTGTCAGACTGGTCAGAAAGCAGGGAACGGCTAGGTGCTGCATGACCTCCTCAATGCGAACTTCAATATTTTTAACAGAGGTCTGCAGGAATTTCTGTAAAATGTGGATACTGTCGGAGACTGCTAGGGCCATGATCAAAGGTGGCAAAATGGAAGTCAAGGGACTCATGGCACCACCCGTAAAAAACAGGAAGGCCATGGTCCAGACCAGGCAGACACTGATATTAACCAGGGACAGAACCATCGCGGGGACGTTTCTCAGGAAAATCCACAGCAGGACAGCGATCATGAGGTAGGTCAAGGGCATGAACAGGGCCATGTCCCTGTTCATGTAGGAAGCCAAACTGGTATCGGTCATGAGCCAGCCGGCAATATGGAATTCCACATTGTCAGGAATATCTGGACTTCTGTTGAGAGTGGCGCGGACGGCATCAACCAGATGAGCATCGAAATCGATGTCACCCTCCCGCACACTGGTTCTGATTAAGAAAAGGGCTGCCGTCCCGTCATCTGTGACGATATTGCCCCTGATGAGGGGGTTGCGGGCAATTCGGTCAAGGAGGCGATGACCGTCGACATTCCCCTCGGTCCCCGACGGAACCAGAGGCTGGACGATAAAATCGGTTTCCGTACCGAGGATGTCCTCGACACTGGTGAGACTAACGACTTCCTTTACCCCCTGAATGTTTTCGAGGTCCCCGGTCAGGCGTGAGATCTTTTCAAGAAAACTCCTTCTGAAAATTTCATTGCTTTCGTAGCCTACCACGAGAAATTGGTCGTTGCCGAACTGGTCTTTGAACTCTTGGTAGAATACCCGATCAGGGTCGTTTTCGATGATAAACGATTCTGCCGACGTCTCAATTGGCAGCCTGGTGTAAAAATACCCCAGAGCAATCGTGACGATGGTGAGAAAGCAAAGGTAAAGGTACGGGTGGGAAAAAATGAGGTGGCAGTTTTTGCGGACCAGTTTGCTAACCATTGTCTGCCTTACCTATTGCCGACGGCCTGCTAAAACGAGTATTTGACCATGCCGTAGACCTGGTCGGCCCGGTCGTAGGAGCCCATCAAGGTGTCGTTGTCGCCGCTGAAAATCATAACCCCCAATTCGCACTCAAAGTTCCGGAAATATTTCATGATAGCATATGGGCGGAGGTAACTGCTTTGGTCGGTAAGGGTATAGTTATATTTCATGCCCAGTTTCAGGTTGCCGCGCCATAGCGTTTTGTTTATCTCACCAAGGAGCGAGACAGTGTCCTCCTCCAGGAAAAGAATGTCGTCGTCGTAGTCGTAGATGTGATACCAGGACCCCTGGAGGTTGAGATACCATTCAGAAGCTGAAGAGTAGTCGATACCGCTGACCAGGTGGGTGACCGGTTTCCGTCGCGAGGTGAGATCGCTGCTCAGGAAGGCAACGTTATCGATGTAGGCAACTTCCCCACGAAAGCCGACCGGATCGAGAACCGTTTCCCATTCGAAGCCAACGGTCTGTTGTCGCTTGTATTCGGCCTCGACTTTTTCATCTGTGAAGACTGCGCCATCCAGAAGTTTCCCCAGATCGACATCCGGATCTCCCGAATAATCGATATTTTTCACGGGAAAACTGTTGATGGTCGGCATGGTTTCCCAACCGTAGTGATAACTCACGGCAAAGTCGGCCCGATCCGTTTGCCAGGTCAACCTGGCTGCAGCCGAAAAATGATCGAAAGCCTGGTCGGGTTTATCGGAATTGACTTCAATATTGCGCACGTAATTCTTCAATTCGGGAGGGGCCTGTGAGTTGTCGATGACAGACTCGCGCAGGTTTCGATAGATGGCCCAGTCGGAATCGAAATAATCGAATTTTGATTTCTGGAACCATGGTTGAACAATCGTTTCCACACCGATCGATTCACCATACCATCGGCCGCGCAGCATCCAGCTGGGAAGAGCCCGGTCTTCCAGATCGAAGGTGATGAATTGGCGAAGGTCCTGGGGGTTCAAACTGTCCACAGGCGAAAGCTGGTCGCTCTTGCCCCAACGAACCCGCTGCTTGCCAAAAGAAATATCCCAATCGGCCCCGTTGTACTGCAGGTAAGTTTGATAAAGTCTTAAATCGGTATCGTCGGACGCCAGTTCGGAGTCATAGTAAATTCGTTCCAGGTCGATCCCGGCATGCAGATCCAGCGATTTTTCTAACCCCAGTTCTTTGTTCCAGTCTACTCCCAGCCTCCCACTGGCTCTGTGCATGTGATGGTCTTCGGCTTGACTTTTATAGGTGTCAAAAGCAGTAAACAGTCGGGCCCACCCCCATACTGACAGATTGTTTTCATCCTCCCCGAACAAAGATGACGGTTGTTGGTCAGCGCTTGGCAAAGCGGCATCGGTCGCTACCGACTCCGAGGAAGGTGGCAGATTTTGAGCCACTTGCACGGCACCGATTGGAATAAGGGGAGATGAATCGACATCCGCAGCAGCTTTTGAATGATCTGTTGGATGAATTACATCGGCAGGCGATCTTTCCGACACAGAGACCTTGATCAGGAAGGGGTTCACTGCCTCGGAATTCACAGAGCAGCCCGACTCCTGCTTCAGGTCAACAACAATCCTCAGTTTCGTTGGATAATCGCCAGTACGGATCTTCGAAACTTGCTGGTTGGCGACCAGAACTGCTGATGGCAAAGATGAGTTGCTGGTGGCGAACAGGTCTACATAGCACCTCGGTGGCAGGGTGTTGTTTGCAGGAAGATAATTATATTGGTAGCGAACCGTATCATCGATTCGAAAGGTGATCTCGGTCCGCTTATCGACCGACTTGACATCCATGCTCTGCAGGCTTGCCGCGAAGGCGTGAGAGTCAATCAGGCTGGTTGGAAAAACACTGCAAAGGAAACCGGCGACAAGGGCTAGGAGCTTAGGATTGACCGAAGACTTGGGAATCAACCTCATCTTTGTTTCTCCAGGGCGCGGGTTGTAAAGTAGGAATTCGGGAGTCCCGTATTGTACTTGGCCTCCAGGGTCACAAGCCGAGTCCTGTCTCCCGAGACAATGTCTTCCATCGACACATCCATCTCGGTTGCGATCCCATCGACTATTTTTAAGCTGCTGACCAGATAGGTTTTGATGTGTCGGTCCCTATTATCGAAGAAAAAAACCTTTAATGGAATAAAATTATCCTTGCCGATCCAGGAGATCGTTCTGCCATATTGAGTATCGGTCTTCTGCTTCGGCGTGCTGACAAGGATGTAACAGTCGTGTTCGCCAATAATTTCAATGCCATCGAGTGCATATTGCCACTCTGCTACGGAATGGCGGTGCATGTCTTCATAGGTGAAATCAGAATTGACAAAACTGCGGGACATCTGACTGGCGACAATCCGCCGAGTTCTCTTTAAAGCCGGCAGGTAGAGATGCTGTTCAGTATCATCGGCATTCACTTTCTCGATGTTAAGGAATGCGGTGCCGGCGATATCGGCTGGTGCTGTAAAACGTATCAACTGTTTACGCAGGCCATCGAAGTCTTTTCTTAGGGAGACGAACTCACGGATGCGAACACTGCCATTCTTGTCAATCAGCTCCATCCTGCCAAGCATTTGCATGTCTTCCCCAACATACCTGTCATATGTCTTCTGTGCGATCTGTTCAGGAGATAAAAGGTCAGAGGCCAATGTTGGCCTCACTACAAGCAGGATGGCGATCAAGCAGAAGACCAAGCGTCCCAGACTATTAATGCGGGCGTTTTCTTTGGACATCCCCTGTTCTCTATAGCAAATCATCATTTTAGTGAGCCAAACTCGAAGCGTTAAGCTTCCAGTAGGAACAGGAGACCGTCCCAACCAGGAATGGATCTAACTCGTTACTCAACGATAACATACTGCAAGTATGCTTTCACGTGAAATTGCAATCTTGTTTATGACGATATTGCCAGGCTACAACTCTATCCAAACACCCATCTGACAAAGGCTTGACACTTGCTGAGAGACAGTTTAGTTTCCAAGTGAATAATTAACAACCATTTATCGTAACCTTATATTCCAATTAGTAGTCTAATACTTGAGCTGGAAACCGACATGAACGCGTTCCACGTTGAAGACCTGATCAGACATGAGTTTTCCCGCAATATCGGTCTGATCAGCAACGACAATCAGGTCAAAATCTTTAATACCAGAGTGGCCGTGGCCGGAGTCGGCGGCGTGGGCGGGATCCACCTGCTGACACTGGCGCGTCTCGGGGTCGGGAAATTCACCATTGCCGACATGGATGTCTACGAAAGAGCCAATATCAGTCGACAGTTCGGTGCCAGGCAAAGTACCCTTGGCTCGCACAAAGCTCAAGTCCTCGATGGCCTGCTTAAAGATATCAACCCCTCTATCGAGACCAGGATTTTCCCGAAAGGGGTTAATCGAGAGAACATCGGTGAGTTCCTTGCGGATGCCGATTTTTATGTCGACGGGATGGATTTTTTCGAAATAGAGCTGCGTCGCGAGCTTTTCAAGAAGGCCCGTGAGATGGGGATTTATGCCCTGACTGCGGCCCCGCTCGGCTTCGGTTCGACCCTGCAGGTGTTTTCACCGCAGGGGATGTCCTTTGATGAGTACTTCGGCATCACCGAAGAGATGCCCTACCTTGAGAAAATCGCCGCCTTCGCAGCCGGCCTGGCGCCAAGGCCCTATCACCTGAAATACCTGGATCTCTCCAAGGTCAGCCTGGAGAACAAAAGCGGACCGGCAGTGGCACCGGCCTGCACCCTCGCCGCTTCGTTGATTGCGACCAGCGTCGTGAAACTGGTTGCCGGAGTGCACGTCAAACCGGTTCCCTTTTATACCCAGATTGATTTATATCGATCCAAGTTCAGAAATGGTTATCTTGCATGGGGGGGGAAGAATCCGCTGCAGAGGTTGAAACGTACAATCATTCTGAAGAAGTTCAAAGCGGCGCTGGCGATTAAATAGCGAGACCGTAAGCTGTAAAATTATAGCCTTATAAGCCTTTAGAGCCCAACTTTATTTCATAATTTACACTTTATATTGGCTTAATATTTGGATTTAAAGGATTCTTCTTTGAGTTCTTTGCGTTCTTTTGTGGTCATGGTTCCATCTATTCAAGCAGTTTCCGGTACTTCTCTCTCTCCTCGATGTTCGCCAAATGGGTCTGTATGCGCTCGTAACTTCTAACGCCTTCATCAAGGTATGAGATCAGGTAATCGACCTCTTTTTCGATGATGTCATAGAATTCCAGCTCCATGGTCTTGCCTGAAGCGACGGAACTTTTCAGCGAGTAGACGGCACCCTTGATATTGTTTAACGGGGTGCTGATACCATGAGAAATCCGGGCG
>JAHEER010000104.1:0-822 GCA_024640625.1 Desulfobulbaceae bacterium | reverse complement strand
GGCCTCGACCAACCGCCGGTAAATCTCTTCGATATCTCCGTTGCGAAATTTGAGGTGACTCCCACCCTGGAAACTATGCAGGGCGACAGCAGCCATAGTGGATATAAGCTTGGCCTGGTTGAAATCTTCCGGGTTAAACGGCTCCCCACTTTTCTTGTCGGTCAGGTTCAGAACGCCGATGACTTTCTCTTTGGTGGTGATGGGGCAGGCGATAAAAGACCCTGTACGATAGCGCTCGCGCTTGTAAACCGAGAAGCGTTCGTCGGCAGAGATATCTTGGACCATCAGCGCGTTGCCTTCCAAAGCGACCTGGCCGGCGACCCCCTCCCCCAGCTTGATTTGCGATGATCTGATGTTTGCGCCGCTCAACCCTCTCGAATTGAGGATATACAGCTCACCGTGGCCGTTCAGCAGCATCAAAGAGCAGTTTTCCGCTCCGGTGAGGTGGGTGGCAAGATCGAGGATTTGCTGGCTGGCATTCAGCAGCTCATTGGCTGCCATGAATGATTGGTACATAGCTTCGATGTCAGATTGTAGATCATCGGTTGGATTCGTGGGAATACTTGAATCATCCATCTTGATCAATCACTCATAAAGAGGTTAATGAAATATTACTTTTCAGCAAAATGTGTGACGGCTAGAATCAATATACTCAGAACACCCCCCCTTTAAAACATATAACTTTAGGTATAGCAAATTTCGTACCATGATTATTTTCTTACTATTAACAACTTGTTGAAATTAACACAAAGTATATCATAGCTTGTTGTAAGAGTTTTCGACAGCTAGAGGCTGGAGGCTGGAGGCTGGAGGCTGGAGAAG
>JAHEER010000213.1 GCA_024640625.1 Desulfobulbaceae bacterium | reverse complement strand
CTCAAGCACCCTGAAACAGGCCTAATTATCTCGTGGCATGATTTTTCAGGGACACCTGACACTGAGGAACTGGGAGAAATTTTACAGCAGCAGATGGAATCCGGAGCACATATAGGCAAGATCGTTACCACAGCTAATGACTATAGAGATGTACTCAGAGTTCTGAACCTTCAGGCTATAGCCGCTGAAAATAATTTTCCCCTTATCTCTTTCTGCATGGGGGCCGTTGGCAAGATAAGCAGATTGGCAACTACAAAACTTGGAGGCTATATGACCTATGCTGCCCCCGATGAAGGAAAGGAGACAGCAGCGGGTCAGATGAAGGTGTCGACACTGCAAGCTATGCTGAAAAACCTTACAGTTGAAGCTGAAAAAACATGAGTCTTTAAAAAGAATTGGAGGAGATAGAATAACCATGCAGGAACGAACATCAATCAGTCCGCAGACCAGGGTATATGCCTTAATCGGCAATCCGGTATCCCACAGTATGTCACCGGCGATCCATAATGGAGCCTTTGTGGCGCTGAATCTCGATTGCATTTATGTTGCCTTTCAAGTGGAAGATGTGAAAAATGCCCTGACCGGCATGCGTGCCCTGGATAACTTCCGGGGTATGAGCGTCACCATCCCGCATAAGATAGAAGTGATGCAGTATGTAGACGAGATACCGGATGTGGACCGCCACATAGGCTCGATCAATACGGTGGTTAAGGAAGACGGGAAGTTGATCGGTTTCGGCACAGATGGTCCTGGGGCACTGAAGGCGATTGGCGATGCCGGTGTCGCGCTGTCGGGCAAGAACGTCCTCATGCTGGGGGCCGGCGGTGCGGCGCGGGCCATTGCCTTTACCCTGGCGCAAAAGGGGGATATTGGCAAGTTGGTGCTCTTGGACATCAACGAAGAATTTCTCTCCCAGTTGACTGGAGATCTGAAGAGCGGCACCGATGCGGTCATCGCGTCCGGCGTACTCAATCCCGACGCAGTTGAAGAGCACATGGCATCAGCCGACCTGATCATCAATTGTACACCGGTGGGCATGCACCCAAATGAAGACGCCACCCTGGTGCCCGATCATCTGTTTAGGTCCGGGCAGGTGGTCTTTGACGTGGTCTATAATCCCCTGGAAACAAAACTGCTGCGCCAGGCCAATGCCAAGGGGTTGAAGGTGATCCCTGGCGTGGAGATGTTTATCAACCAGGCCATTCTGCAATTTGAACGGTTTGCCGAGGCCGAAGCCCCGGAGGAGTTAATGCGTAACGTAGTTATGGAGAAGCTTTCATCATGAATATTGTACTCATAGGTTATCGCGGTACAGGTAAAAGTGTGGTAGGAGAACTGCTGGCCCAAAAGTTGAACCGGGAAATCATCAGCATGGATGCGGAGATAGTAAAAAAGGCGGGTATGTCGATTCCGGAGTTTGTGAAACTAAACGGCTGGCCGAAGTTTCGGGACTTGGAAACGGAGGTTGCACGGGAACTGGCCGAACGCGACAACATCATTGTCGATTGCGGTGGCGGGATTATAGAGCGACCGGAAAATATTCCGGCCTTGCGCATCAACGGTGTTATCTTTTTGCTGCAGGCCTCGGTTGATGTGATTGTCAGCCGGATTGCCGACGGCACTGAGCGGCCGGCCTTAACCGAGGGCAAGACCTTCACCGAAGAGGTGGCGGAAGTGCTCGACCGCAGAACACCGATTTACAGTGAGGCTGCGCAACATACAATCAATACAGACAATATGACTCCGGAACAGGTTGCCAACTCCATTCTGGCAACCTGCAACCAGATAACCGGCTCGTAAGATCCTTTTCAGCTTTAGTCATGAAAGAAATTATCCCGCTCTCAACAATTGATGCCAGCATCGAAGTTCCCGGCTCGAAGAGCATTACCCAGAGGGCTCTGATCGCTGCCGCCCTGGCAGACGGAAAGAGCACTCTGCTTGGCCCTCTGGAAAGCGAAGATACAAGGTATACCGCTGCAGCCCTTGAGCAGATGGGCGTGACTGTTGAAAAGGACAAGGAAAAATGGATTGTCCAGGGCAACGGTGGCCGGGTTGCAACTCCAGATAAAGAAATATTTCTTGGCAATAATGGTACGGCAACCAGGTTTCTCACTTCTGTTGCCGCCTTGGGGACCGGTACCTTTCAGATCAACGGCGATGAAAGAATGACGGAAAGGCCTATTCTGCCATTGATGCTGGCATTGCAGGGCTGGGGGGTTGATATTGCCAGCATTAACGATAACGGCTGCCCGCCACTGCACATCAAGGCGAACGGCTTGTCTGGGGGTAAAACAGTCCTGCCTGAAGGTAAAAGCAGCCAGTATCTCTCATCTCTTCTCCTTGTCGGACCATATGCCAGGCAAAAGGCTGAACTTGATGTGGAAGGTGAGATATTATCCCTGCCCTACGTAATAATGACCCTTGCAGTGATGGAGGCTTTCGGCATAAGGGTAGAAGCCAATGAAACTTTAAACAGCTACAAGATCCCCCAGGGGAAATATAATGCTATGGAGTATGCCATTGAGGGTGATGCATCCAATGCCTCCTATTTTTATGCCGCTGCCGCAGTAACCGGAGGCGAAGTGACAGTGCCCAACGTCCCAGTTCCTTCTCTCCAGGGTGATGCTGCCTTTGTTGCCCTCCTGGCCCGCATGGGTTGCCAGGTAAACAAAACAGGTGATGGTCTGACAGTGAGCGGCCCCGAGGAGTTAAAGGGCATTACCATTGATATGGGTGATATGCCCGATGTGGTGCCGACCCTTGCAGTTGTTGCTTCCCAGGCCAGAGGCAGAACCACTATAAAAAATATTGCGCACCTGCGCATCAAGGAGTGCGACCGGCTCCATGTCATGGCAGTTGAACTGGCCAAAATGGGCGCCAGAGTCCAGGAACTGGACGACACTTTGATTATCGAAGGTAAAGATCCTGACAAGCCCATGCATGGTGCTGAAATTGAGACCTATAAAGATCATCGCATTGCCATGAGTTTTGCTGTGGCAGGACTTGCGGTACCAGGTGTGAAAGTACTTGGCGAGGAATGCGTGGCCAAGTCATTCCCTGATTTCTGGGAGAGATTCCAGCTGCTGTATAGTTGAGTTTAATATGTCTGTTTTACTGCATATCTGCTGCGGACCCTGCGCCGCTTATCCACTTGATGTATTGAAAGATGAGGGGATCAAGGTCCACGGTTATTTCTATAATCCCAATATCCACCCGTACCAGGAATTCAGGAAACGGCTGGAGGCTGTGGAGCAACTTGCCTCCAGGATAGATTTACCGGTTGCATACCACAGGGAATACGGGCTGAGGGACTATCTGCGCCAGGTCGTATTCAATGAGGATAGCCGCTGTGGCCTCTGTTATGAGATGCGT
>JAHEER010000212.1 GCA_024640625.1 Desulfobulbaceae bacterium | reverse complement strand
TGTCCGCGGACGAGAGCTGCGCGGTGAACATCAGCCATTCGTTGCGGTAGTCGTACTTGTGCCGGTAGAAATGCTTGTGCAGAAAGACCCTGAGCTTGCGGCGGTTCTTTTCGGAGAGCAGCATCAGGGCAAGGCCCAGGCCGCATAGCACGGCAAAGCCAATAAAGAGCAGACGCTGATTCTGCACACCGAGATAGCGCAACCCCTCCCCTGCTCCACCGAGCAGTATCAGGTAGCAACTGACGGCCAATATAACCACGGATCGGGAGGCGACCTCGCGCGACAGGGCGAGCCCCTGGGTTGCGCCGCGTCGGAGCCTGGAATATCCGCAAAGACCGGTGCCGACGATCAGCGCCAGCGAGCGGATTGGTACCAGGTTCATATCGATCGTGCGGTGCAGCAATGCATGGCTGTAGTAGACCAGCATGGCGACCAGGATGATGCCGATGCCGAGGATTTCGTGGAGCACCCTGGATCTCTCCATGGCCGAAAACGCTCTCAGAGTCCGCTCCAGGTGGTAGAGTGCCGCCACCGTGAAGAACACCAGACCCAGGTAGAACCAGTAGGCACTTCGGCCCAGGAACAGGATCTGCTCGTCGTCGAAGTCAGGTGAGAAATAAAAGCCGGCGATGTTGGAGGTCAAAACGACCACTGGCAACGCAAGGGTGCAGGCCAGAAATATCAGAGAGATTGGGGACAGGCTGCGCAGGGGATTCTTCCTAGCAAAGGTCACAGCGAACAGCAGCCAGGTCGCGCCAAGTAGTGACTCTAGAATCAAGGTGACTGTCTTTGCCGACACCCAGATGTCAGGGTTGTCCAGGGCGATACGGTCGGCGCCCTCGATCGCCGCCATCAGCAACAGTCCGGCGGCCAGAACGCCGCTGGCAAATGAGCGCTGCTCTTTCTGGGAAAGAACCCAGATGCTGAGGCTGACGGCTACCAGAATAGCCGCAATGGAAAGGAGGGTTGTTAACATACTATCCATTACCCATTTGTATTGGCCACATAGAGCGCATAGAGCTCAAAGAAAAATATAAATCGTTTTTCAAATATAAAAACCTAAACTTCTTTGTGTTCTTTGTGGCAATCAGCTTTTGAATTTATTTCTTAAAGTGGCAAGGCCTCTGCAATATACGGGTAAATCGCAACCAGGAAACGCTCACCGACAGCCGCAGCATCAACTTTTTCATTTGTGTAGGGCACGGAGATGCGGATAAACGCAGAATCTCTGCGGTTGTAGAGTATCGAATTGGTGATCTCGGCGAGTTTCAGGGAGTATTCATCGGTCAAGACCTTCCCTTTGACCTGGAAAAAGTACAGGAACAGCTCTTTTTGCTCGTCATTCTGATAGACGGCCTGGACAACAGATAGGTCCCGGCCGGCAGCCTGCATCGTCCGCTTTGCTTCCGACAGTTCGAACCAGCCACTCCCAGGCAGACAGTTCTTGGGTGAGTGGATCGGGCCGCTATCGGGGCCGCCGGCATGGTAGCCAAGGTAGATAGTCGTTCTGTTCCCTTCTTTGTCCCTGTACACCCGGTAGAGATAGTCCGTAGGTTTCAGTTTCGCAAGAATCCCGGGGTCGAAGCGTGATTGACCGACCATGGTCCAGTCGTCCAGAACGGTGGGAATATCAGCCAGAGGTTCGTTCACCGGCACGGCAACAGTTTCGTGAGTGTAAATAAACAGGGCCGTCAAGCCGAGCAGCAGGTAGACGATAATATATCTGAATTGGCTTCTCATCAGCCGATCCTCCGCAGAATGGCACCTTCGGTGAACAAAATCACCATGGCAAGGATGAAAACAGCCATGCCAGCGAATTCATGAAAAAAGCCCTCCGCAGCTGCAGCACCATAATGGTTGGCCAAGACCCCAGTTACTATGACACGGAACATGTTGGTCATGATGGCCACCGGAACAGCAGATATAATCAGAATCGTCCGCTTCACTGCCGATTTCTGGGAGATAAAGGCCAGGGCGACTGCCAGGGTAATCAGCGACATCAACGAACGCAAACCACTGCAGGCGTCGGCCACCTCGAGCACTGTCTGTGGGAACATGATGATATTCCCCTCGCTCACGACCGGTATGGAGAGAATTTTCAGAACGCCGACCGATGCCTTGGTGACCATCAGCTTCAAGGGGAAAGCGAGAGCGTCGTAAACGATGTACGGCAGGGGCACCATGAAAATGAGAAAGGCAATTGGCAGGGACGCCAACCTGAAGACAGCCCAGCCGAACCAGTAAAGGACAATTCCGGCCACCAGCACCACCAGTGAGGCACGCATGGTGAAATATTCGGTGCCGATAAAGCCAAACATCAAAAGCATCAGGCTGCCGATAATGACCGGCAGGCCAAAACTGCTCGGGCGCAATGGCGTGGACCGCAGTTCGGACCAGTTCAGCGACAGGAAGTAGATAGAGATCAACGGGACGAGGAAGCCGTGTGAATAATTTTCGTCATTGTACCAGTCACTGACCATTCCAGGAATGATGGTCGCGTATGCGGCACCGATCGCAACCAGCAAGAGAATCAGTTTAACCTTAGGGAAGTCTGCCAAATATGCAAATTTGGATTTCAACACAATCTCCTTACCTTGCTTAATTCAAGAAATTAAGGCATTTTATTGTAGCAGAAAGCGCTGATACTTAGTCATCCAAAAATATCAGGCATATAACCTGCTATACCAATGGTAGCGTCCAAATTTAATTTCTTGTTGTCAGATAACTTTACAGCTCTGTAAACAGCTGGTATTATTTAACTGTAATTAATTTCCCGAAACCATAACTATCTGATTTTTTTGGGTATTAAATTTAGGAACATTTATTGCAATAATTTTCTGTAATACAACTCACAAGCTCTAGCAAGGAATTTAGCAATAATTCCAAGATAAGTTTATATATCTTTAGATATGAATTGCTAATGCTAAAGTAGGAAGATATAGAATCAAAATGACCCCTGAAAAGTTTTCCGAAAAAGAAATGGTCGATATCTCTGATAATTTAGCTTCGGAAAAAACCGAAAGCAAAGGCCTTTCGCGCCGGAAATTTACCCGCAATGTATTGCTTGGAAGCGCCGTGCTGCTGACATTGAACAATCAAACAGCTTGGGGTGTTCCCAGCAACGTTACTGTATCCGCCAATTTGTGGGCATCATATACAAATAATGGTTATGCTTCATTCAGCCAACCACATAAAGATCAAATTACTGCCTTTGAAGAATGTTTAGAGAATTATAATGGAAAAAAACCAGATTTTGATGTCGATCCGCACATCTGTTATCCTGATTGAATTAAATTTATAATACTTGCGACTAGTATACTTACCGATAAAAAGACTTTCCCCAATTTTATTGTGTATTCTCGTTGAGCTGTACATTT
>JAHEER010000211.1 GCA_024640625.1 Desulfobulbaceae bacterium | reverse complement strand
CATCGAATAGTCCATATAGCGAATCATCGCCTCCCGAGCGGAGCCATGGGTGACCGATTGTTCCATGGCGATGTAGAACGCATCCTCAGTCAGTGCTGCGTATAATGCTTCGGCTCCGATGCGGTAGCTGAATGAATATTCCGTTTCAGTTGTCTTTATGCGGATGCTCAGAAAAACTACTCAACAACAGTAGGAGCCGGTTGCCAGGATAGGACACAAGCATCCCTGATGCAAGTTGGTCCATCGGGGCTGGGATGTAAAAAAGATACAGCTGTCAAAATAGTGTACAAGTGCACTTTAATTCTGCCCACCAAGTTGTCATTCCCGAGGGTCTGTTCTCAGCAGGAATCTGATCCTCATTCCCTATCAAATAAAATAAGTAATAATTTCGTTCTTTTTTAGGAGATCCTGGCACGCCTGGTGCGGGTCTGGCGTATTCGGGCACGGTTTTCGCTTTATCTCACGTGAGGGTACAGGGTGAGGCGCACTGCCGGTGATCCCGGTTACTACCTGCCTTGCCCGATATGCAGGAAGAAACTACCTGACGATGATGGTTGACGGCACCATCGCCAGGGAAATCAAATCAGCACATGGGGGGAGTCATGAAAAAAGAAAAGAATACCGTACCGGACAGCTTGAAGCAAAAAGTTGAGCTTATCGAAGACCACTGCAAGCAGGTGCGCTCTGAGACGATCGCCGAGGGGATCAGCGCTCTGGCCTCGGCACTTTCGTCGAGGGACCGGGAGATTAATCTCGCGCCGCTGAAAAATAAAGGAGTTGTGCGTACCGCGTGAGATGATCATACCAGCCAGAACCTCTGGAGCCGAGTCCTTGTTCCTGCCTCGATCCTGACAGGCTCCAGGTACAGAGCCCGGGCCGTATACCTCCCCCGGGCTCTGTACACCTCCTTTACACATTAGTTTCCCACCAATCTCCAATCGTCCACAGCACATCATCTTTCTCAGAAAAATTTCTTAATCGATATAAGCAGTTCGGGTGTGTTCCGAGAGGCCCATTAATCGCCTGGCTCAATCTGGCATGATTTTCGCGACAGCACCATCACAAGGGGGGACGTTTCGGGTTCTCGGAATCCGAAAGACCGGGCATACACTTCGGTTATGCAGCCTGGTCAATCGTGTTTGTTCCTCCGCAACGGAAAAGGGGGAAACGTCATGTGGGGAATCATAAACATGCTCCTGTCCTTCTGGTCGATACCGGTGGTACTCTATCTTGTCATGCCTGTATTGATAATCAGCGTACTTTTGATCATGGATCTTGGCAGGTAAGCATCTGGTACATTACTATAAGTTATCTCATTCAAGACACTTCAGACTCTGCCGCCATAAAGCCGGTTCTCAGAAGTACTGTTTTAGTGGAGGATGATGAGCTTGTCTCACGGTCAATTCTCGGTGGGAAATTTGTGCAGTGTTTCAATGGGGTGTGACGATTTATAATGAAATATAATAGCTCTGTGTGGTATTCTTCGCCCATTTAGTTTGACAGGTAGTTCAACCGTGTCGAACTGCCTACCGAGCCCCTTCGAGGCTCCTGCACTTCAGTAATCATTAGAATTAGAAGAGGAACAGCGCCGTAGAGAATAGACCGTAACGCACGTCATAAGAGACAGGGAGGGGATCATGAGGTATCGCTCTAGTATCGTTCTGGTTGAAGGAATCATACTGCTTGTGCTCTTTTACCTTGCCTACGGTTCCGCATTCGGGGCCGAACATTGCAGCGATCCGGTCGGCACCCTGGTCTCCATTGAGGGCAGCGGCGAGTTCCAACCCCACGGTCAGCAGGGCTGGCAGCCGGTCAAGTTGAACGATCGGTTCTGCGCCGGCGACGTCCTGCGGGTCGGCCCCGGCGGCCGGGCGGCGGTCACCCTGACCAACGAGACCATCCTGCGCATCAATCAGAATTCGATCCTCAATTTCAGCGCCCCAGAGGAGCCTCTCTCGGTGCTTGAGCTGCTCAAGGGGATGCTCCACATCTTCAGTCACCGGCCGCGCGCCCTCAAGGTCTCCACTCCCTATGTGAACGGTACCGTGGAAGGTACCGAATTCCTGGTCAGCGCCGATGATCAGCGAACTGAGATCATCGTCTTTGAGGGACTGGTCCGGGCCGCCAACGGTCAGGGCTCACTCGATATCGCCAGCGGCCAATCGATCACCGCGTCGAAGGGAGCCGCTCCCCAGTACAGCACTGTGGTCAACCCGCGCGATGCGGTGCAGTGGACCCTCTACTATCCAACAATTGTCTCACCCGCAGCGAGCGGAACCGGCAGCGAAGCTGACAGACTGGCAAGCCGGGCATCGGCCGCGCTGCAGACCGGACAGGTGGCCGAGGCCCGGACGCTGCTGGACAAGGCGCTAAAGGCCGACCCCCAAAACAGCAACGCCCTGGCCCTGCTTGCCATTATCGATGTGGTGCAGAACAGGCAGGAGTCGGCCCTTGCGCAGGCCCGGAAGGCAGTTGAGCTGGCTTCCGATTCAGCCGCCGCCGGGCTGGCCCTGAGCTATGCCCAGCAAGCCACTTTCGACGTCGATGGAGCGTTGAATACTCTGGTGAAAACCGCCGAAGCCAATCCCAATAATGTCGAGGTCCTGGCCCGGCTGGCCGAACTGCAGCTGGCGGTCGGCCGCTTCGATCAGGCACTGACAGCCATAGACCAGGCCGTTGCCCTCACGCCTGACAATGCCAGGATCCAGGCAGTACAAGGCTTCGTTCACCTGACCAGGGTGGAAATCGATGAGGCCCAGGCCGTCTTCACCCAGGCCATCGAACTCGATCAGGCCATGCCGCTGGCCCGGCTCGGGCTGGGCTTGAGCCGGATCCGCAAAGGGCAGGTGGCCCCGGGAAGGGCGGAAATCGAGATTGGGGCGGCCCTGGATACCTCCAACTCTTTGATAAGGAGCTACCTGGGCAAGGCCTTTTTCGAGGAGCGGCGCGATACTCTGGCGGGCCGTCAGTATCAGACTGCCAAGGAGCTCGACCCCGCCGATCCGACCCCCTGGTTCTACGACGCGATCCGTAAGCAGACCGACAACCGGCCGGTGGAGGCACTCCATGATCTGCAGCAGTCGATTGCGCTGAACGACAACCGCGCCGTCTACCGCTCGCGCTTTCTGCTCGACGATGACCTGGCCGCCCGCAGCGCCAGCCTGGGCCGCATCTACCAGGATCTGGGTTTCCAGCAGCTGGCCCTGGCCGAGGGCTGGAAGTCGGTGGCCGCCCAGCCGGGCAACTTCTCGGCCCACCGCTTCCTGTCCGACAGCTACCGGGTGCTGCCCCGCCACGAGATCGCCCGGGTCAGCGAGCTGCTCCAGTCCCAGCTCCTGCAGCCCTTGAACATCAACCCGGTGCAACCGCAGCTGGGTAGAAGCGA
>JAHEER010000210.1 GCA_024640625.1 Desulfobulbaceae bacterium | reverse complement strand
GTATTTCTACCTATTTACTTCTTCTCGTTAAAAGGTCAAAATATAATATAAGGTAAAAAGAGTATTTTGAGCCTGGCGGGAGAGGGATGGAAGGTCATTCATGGAATAACTGGAAAATTCAGGGGGCACTAATCGCGCAGGACATCGATAAGTCGCCGGGAAGGGTCGGCCACAGAACATCGCCGCGCTGCAAGACAGGTGATGTGGCGCCTCCTGTTATCTCCAAAAATATCTACATAATCGGCAGGGCGTACGACGAACCCGTTTTCTGCGACCATATCGAGACCCTCCTGCTGCAGAGAAATTTTATCATCGACTGAGCACCCCTTATCTCTGCTGCTGAGTCCGTCGCCACACTATCACAGTTCTCTTTGAAATATTCCTTGGCCCAGAGCTACACTTTCTGATTTGTCACAGTATACTGTTCGCGAATGCCAAGATGTTTTCCCAGTCAATGGAAACGGTTCAGACCATTTATCGGGAATTCAGAGATAAGACCTGCCTACACTCGAGTGAGGCATACGGCCTCAGGTGCGTGTCCGGCTTTTCTTCAGGATCTCCTGGTAAATTTCTTCGGTAATCGGGTAGCCTCGCATGTTGTAGAGGGCCAGCACCTTGAAGAGTATGCACGGAGTGCCGTAGAGAACACCCAGTGCCAGCAGCGATCCGGCACTGTTATCGGCCCCGGCGGAAAAACCGAAAAGGTCAAGCAGCGGAAAGGCAATGCCGATGGCGAGCGCATAGGAGAGCTTCGTGGTCGTTCCCCAGATCGCAAACAACATGCCCGGCCGGCGATAGTCGTTCTGCACCGCGTCCCATTCCACCAGATCGCCGTTCATCGAGGAGGGGATGATCAGGTCGCAGCCGGTGGTGATTCCCGTTCCGATGACGATGAGCAGGTAAAGCACCAGGTCGCCTTCGCCGAAGAAGGGGGTCCAGACGAACAGCAGACAGGCGGTCACGATCGACCAGTGCCAGGTCCGGTGTTTGCCGAAGCGGCCGGCGACCCAAATCCACAGCGGCACCGATAGAGCGGCGCAGATAAAATAGAGAAAGAGCAGCGGCCCGGCCAGGCCGGGCACTTTCAGGACGTAGGTGACGTAAAACAGAAACAGGGTTGCCGGGACGGCGTTAGCGGCACTGTTGAACAGAAAACTGATTATCAGCTGGCGAAACGGTGACGGCTGGGTGATCAACTTGAGGGCATCGCGCACCTGGGTTTTGGAGAGATAGGTCGGATTGTTGTCTGGAACCGCAAATAAAAGCAGTGATGCGATAATCAATGTTGCCACTGCCAGCCAGGTGATCACCTCAAGTGTCAGGGCGAGGTCGCCGGACCCCTGCTGGTCGAGGATCGCCGGGACGAGCAGAGCCGCCATGGTACCGGTCAGACCGAAGGCCGCCCGGATTCCGGTGACCCGGTTGCGCTGCCGGTAGTCGGGTGAGAGTTCGGCGCCCCAGGCGTTGAACGGAACAATTGCCATGGTCCCTGCCACATAGATGGCCAGTGTCCAACCCAGCAGGTAGCCTATTCCGGCATCTGCGGTGGGCCTAAAAAGGAAATAGATCGACAGACAAATGAGCGGCACACTGCCCAGGACCCAGAGTCGGCGCCTCCCCCAGCGCTGCGGCGTCTTGTCGGATAAAAAGCCGATGAGCGGGTCGGTGACGGTATCCCAGAGGCGGGCGACGAGCATGATCGTACCGATGGTCGACAGACTCAAGGCGGTGGTTTCGGCGTAATGCGTCGGTATCAGTACCTGCAGGGTGATGAAAGCACCGGCAAGCGGGAAGGCAATCGCCCCATAGGCCGACAGGACAGTGAGCTTGAGCTGATCCGTGAGCTTCGCTCCGGAATCTGTGGGTTCCTCTGTTTTTGTATCGGGACTCTCATCCATGGCTGTATAACTCTTTTGAACCCTCGACAAATCGCCTTTATCCTTATGCCTGTTCTTTGCCCAATCATCTATCCGGACACAATTACAGTCTATTGTATGCATTAAGCGGTGCGCTGCCAGGCAAATATCACCGCCCCGCAAATCATTTCCTAACCTCTGAAACGACGCAAAATACTTGCCTGAAGCCGGTCGATATGGTAGGCCTTAACTGTGCGTTTGGGTTATTATTTTCTGGTAGTTTTCCGGATAAATGCATGCCAACTGGATCGATTTGGGCGGCAGGAACAGTCCCTCTGCGGATGGACCGACTGCAACTGGCTGGTTGGCCGGGTAAACCAGTAATCGTCATATAAGGAGGTGTACTATGGACAAGATTTTACGAATCGACGTCGGGGCCGAAGGCGGTCCTTCTTTTTCCGTCGAGCCATGCGGTGATTATGCCGGGCTGGGAGGCCGGGCGCTGACCTCGTCGGTGGTGCACAAGGAAGTCCCTGCCGACTGTCATCCGCTCGGACCTGAAAACAAGCTGGTCATTGCACCGGGAATGCTCAGCGGTACCGCGGCGGTGACCTCCGGACGGTTGTCGGTCGGCTGCAAGAGCCCGCTCACCGGCGGCATCAAGGAAGCCAACGCCGGCGGTCAGGGGGCCCAGATCCTGGCCCGCCTCGGCTACGCGGCAATCATCATCGAGGGCGAGTGGAAAGGCGAAGATCTCTACAAAGTACTGATCAACAGCGACGGGGTCTCCATCGAAGTGGCCAACGACCTGAAGATGAAAACCAACTACCAGCTCATGGAGCAGTTCAAGGACATCTACGAGAAAAACGGTGCCATGCTCTCCATAGGCACTGCCGGGGAAATGCGGCTGTCCAACTCGACGGTTGCGGTAACCGACCGTGAGGCCAGGCCTACCCGCCACGCAGGACGCGGCGGCGTAGGAGCAGTGATGGGTTCCAAAGGCGTCAAGGTAATCCTGCTCGACGCGACCGGCACCAAGCTGCGCGAGCCGCAGGGCAAGGAGGCCTTCAACGACGCCAACAAACGTTTCAACCAGGGGCTCAAGGACCATGCGGTCACCGGGCAGGGACTTCCGACCTACGGCACCAACGTGCTGACCAACGTGCTCAGCGAGGCTGGCGGCTATCCCACCTATAATTTCAAGCAGGGCAGCTATCCCGACGCCGACAAGATTAGCGGCGAGACCCAGGCAGAACTCGAGATCGCCCGCGGCGGTGTAGCCACGCACGGCTGTCACCGCGGCTGCTCGATCATGTGTTCCGGCACCTTCGTCGATAAAGACGGCAACTACGTGACCAAGCAGCCCGAATACGAGACCGTCTGGGCCCACGGCGGCAACTGCGGCATCTGCGACCTGGATGCGATCGCCAAGCTCGATTACCTCGATGACGACTTCGGGCTCGATACGATCGAGATGGGGGTCACCATCGGGGTGGCCATGGAGGCCGGACTGCTCAAGTTCGGCGACGCCGATGGGGCCATC
>JAHEER010000026.1 GCA_024640625.1 Desulfobulbaceae bacterium | reverse complement strand
TCGGAGCTTTCAATCGGCTCCTTGAACCAGCCGAGGGGCTGGGTCGGCATCGGCATACAGAAAAAGCCGACGAGATTGAGTTTCAGATTCTCCAGGAGTTCCTGGTACAGTTCGAGACCTCCGCCGTAGTACATCCAGGCCAGTCCTTGATGAGCATTCTGCCCGAAAACTGGTCCAGTACCGAACAGAGAGGCGACCTTGCTCTTCCCATACCAATAGACGGCCACCTGGTGACCGGCATCAAGCACGCCCTTGTGCACTGCGTCCTGCACCTGAAAGGCCTTAACCACGGCCCCTGAGATAAGATACTGGATCTTCAGGCGGCCGCCCGCCATTTCGTTGACGCGCCGGACATAGTCTTCGGCATACTCATTGAAGATATCCTTTGCGCCCCAGGCACCCTGCATTTTCAGGGTGGTGGTTTGAGCGCGGGAAACCATGGGAAATCCAATTGTAGCAACCGTAGCGGCACCTGCTGCCGCAGCTGCAGTCTTCAGAAACTTGCGGCGTCCGACTTCGGGTTCTCGTTTGACTACCTGTTTTTTCTCTTCGTTTTTCATCTAGGGTACCTCCTCGCAGAGTTGAAATACATCAAGTTAACGGTATCGGAAAATTTTCCGATACGCACCATGTACAGCGCCCGTTCCCGCAGGATCGATCGGTGCACAATCCCTATCCAGTAAAAGTCCCTGCCGTGATTCTGGAAAATAAAAAATTCGTCATACTGCCAGTGGCAATCTCATTGCCAGTCTTTCATTATCATATGTCCTGGTAAGACCACTATCGTTTACCGGAAAATCCAGCTCTTTCCCCTCCCCGGCCGCTGGCTGCCGATCATGCTGTTCATTACCGAGGAATACTAACAACAATAACAAAACCTTTCAAATGCCTATAAATGGCGCTGCCGAAACAGGTAAGCAAGGGCCTATCCATAAAAAGGCTAGAAAACAATGATCACGCCATCTTCCGCTAAACTACGCTCACTTACGAGCATAATGGACTCCGCCGAACTGCTGAGCAGAAACCACTGCAAGGCGCTCTATCCAACTCCATGGAACATACTATACCTGATATCATCAAAATTTCTAACGTTTTCCGAGAAAATCACCAATCAATCAGACGGCGAACCAGTCCTATCAAATTATAACCCCATAAAAAAGAATAATCATTGACCAGCAGCCTGAGAAGCATCAGTCATAAATTGGTCTGACCTGAGACTGACGCTCATGGTCAACTTTAACAAACTGTCTTTTAGGCGCTCTTAAAAAAAGATAATTTTTGAGGTCTTCATGAAGAAAACAAAGAGGAGGGTAAAACCAAACAGCAGACTGTAGGGCAGGATCAGATCTCTGGTAACGACTCCGCCGCCTTTGATCCGGTCGATGATCCGATGGGTCGCATAGAGCGAGGCAAGAAAACCGCCGGCCACAGTGATAACCTGAATCAGGGCAGAGGCATCGGGGCTGATCAGTCGCGCTCCATCCCGCACCGGGGTCAGGCTGAACATCGCACGCAGATTGGCGGCCAGACGCCAGGATTCGGAGACAAAAATCTCGAAATAGACCGCCAGATAAACACCCAGGATGATCGGAATAAAGCCGTAGCCGAGCAAACGCAGGATCAGAACCCGGTCAATTTTGGTCAGATAGGCCTGCAAATTGACCGTCAGGTAATAGCCGACCTGAAATATAAAAATAAGACCGAAGAAAACCGCAGAGCCAAGCAGCGCGAAGGACACCCGGCCAAGCAGGCTGGGGTAGCTCTGTTGGGCGGAATAAATCAACTCGTAGAACTCGGTGTGCAGGGCAAAGAGAAAGAAAATGGCGCCCAGCGAGACGATCAGAAAGCTGTCCGGCCGGCGCGGCGCCTCTATATCCCAGAGTTCCTGGGGCGCCATGCGAACATTGAGATGAACCGAATGCTTGTTGCAGTGCTTCATGCATCTGCCGCAGACGATGCAGTCCCTGTTGTTGTCGACCATGAAGGGATGGCGAAACATGGGGCAGCCCTCTGTTTCCAGGTCACCGGCATAGCAGGCGTGATCCTCGCAGCGATTCAAACAGAGATGCCGGTTGGACCGTACTTCCAATATCGAAGGCATGGCGAATATGGCATTCACGGCACCCAGCGGGCACAGGTAGCGGCACCAGGCCCTGCGCTTGAAGAAGAGGCTGAACAGTATCGAGCCGATGGTCACTGCCAGGATTATCCAGCCGGTCAGCACCGGATTTTCATAAGCATTCCAGACAATCTCGACCCAGAGAACGATGATGCAGAGCCAGGCCATGATCCAGCCTGAATATTTTTTCAAAAACACCGGGGTTGAGCGGGTGGGTTTCACCAGCCGCTGCAGCAGGGTGCCCGGCAGGGCCAGCGTACAGACCGAACACCAGGTGCGGGCCAGAAAAAAGAAGGAGAAGAATAGTAGCGGCCAGCCCAGCACCCAGCTCAGGGTGATGCCGAGATTCTTCTCCGGATCTTCGGGGCCGAAGAACAGAGTCAGCACCGCCACCAACAGCACGACACCTATCACGGCGCTGGGCAGGGCCGGATAGAGTCTGCTCTCGATCAGCGAGCGGACCCAGCCGAGGCGCAGCAGGTTGAATTCCCATTTCCCTTCACTTTTGGGAAGCCCCAGCAGGATATGATCGCTCAGCAGTTCATCGTCTCTGGCCAGCATCACCGCCCGCTGTATCACGGTGGACAACTCGGTCAGATTGCCCGGCCAGTCGTAATTCATCAGGATGCCAAGGGTCTCGGGGGCGACGGCCCGTAATTTCTTGCCGTATTCACGGCCGAACCGATGCAGGTAATAATCGACCAGGTGAGGAATATCTCTTTTGTGAAAGCGAAGCGGGGCCACAGGAAATGAATGGGGTGCCAGAATCTCTTCCAGATCTCGGGTCAGCAGCTGACCTTCTCTGATTTTCTCGATGGAAAGATCGCTGATAAATATCAGCCTGGCCGCAAACGCGATTTCACGCTCCCCTCCTTCCCGGGTGAAAAACAGGGTGCGTACGGCAGCCGCGATTTTATCCTGCACGGCCGGCGGCAGCTGATCAAAGTGCCTGAACACCACCGTACCCCGGCAGAACTGTTCTAGTATGCCGGTCTGCTTGACCTGGCTGAAGGGAAAGAAATCGTGTCTCTCGCCAAAGAGTTTTTTGGCGAGTTCGTCGGCGCTCAAATCTCGTACATCGATCTCGATATAGGGCCCTTGAGCCTGGTTCCCCTGCAGGTGAATCTGTTTGGCGATCAGCCTGCGACCGGTTCCCGATTCTCCGGTCAGAAGCACTGGATCGTCTATGGAGGAGAAACGCTCAATGGCGGCCTGGATCTCTTTGGCCGACTGGGAGCGCATTATCCGTTCCTTGCTGCCGGCCTCATCGGTTTCTCCATTATCCCCGTTAAGGGGCATCATATCGACTATGCGGATTTCTTCACGGGTCGAGATATCGCAGGCCTGAAGAGCCGATGACCGGTTCTGGAAGGACAACCGCAGCCGCTCCGCCAGGGCCGCTTCTATCTGCTCCTGAACGACCCGGAACTCGGCCAGCAGGCGCCGGAAAAAACGGTCAGTGAAGCAGAGCAGCACCGAATCGCAGAGCGAGCGTATGGTCAGTGACTGGGGCTTGTTGGTAAGCAGGGAGGTTTCGCCGAAATGCCCACTGGGACCAACTCTACCGACTATTGCATTGATCCCGTCGTCACCTTCCATGAGCAGTTCCATCTCGCCCACAGCAACCACGTAAAACGTATCCGCCGTATCACCCTTGCGATGGACGATATCGCCTTCAGCCACGTGCCGCACGGTGACATTGTCGATGATGGTGTCAAGCTGCTGGGAACTAAGGTGCTTGAATAGCACCGTATGCCTGAGGTATTGACGAATTAGTTCGTGCTTCATCGTGCTCTTGATTCAACCGGACCCTGCTGTCTCAGCTGCTGAATTCCCTCGCTTGATCAACCGGTGAAATGAGGTGGGACTTTATAGCTTTCTTGATGAGCGGTGCGACCGAATAGACGTCCACCAGGTGGTCGGGCTCGACAGCGGGATAACTGTCTGAGCCGATTACCCTGACGATTCTGCCCTGCTCGAATTTGTGCCGGGCGTCTCCGGCCAGCACCAGGTGGGTGGCCAGCACGTAAACCTCTCTGGCACCGGCATCGAAGCAGCGATTCGCCGTCTGAACTATCGACCCGCCGGTGCGGATCATATCGTCGCAGACAATGGCGGTGCGATCCTTGACCACTGATGATATCTGCCCGACTATGGTCTCGTCGGTATCGTATCGGTCTTTGTCGGCCGCCGTGTGAGGGCAGTTGAGCAGGCTCGCCAGCCGGGCCACCCGTTTGGAGAACCCATAGTCGGGAGACACCAGGACAAAATTTTCCAGCCCGAGTGAGCGGACCTTTTCCACCACCAGCCGATCGGTCCAGATATGCTTGGTTCTGATCTCACCCGTGTGGGCGTGCAGCACCGCCTCTGAATGCAGGTCGATGAAGGCCACGAAATCGGGCCGGGCCCGGAAAATCTGCCTGGTCCTGGTGATTCCCTTGGGAATTTCGAGACTGTCGGGTTTGGCCCGCTCCATGGTCGAATAGCCCAGAAAGGGGATCACCACGTTGATCGATGCGGCATTCCAGTAGCGGCCGCCCTGGATCAGGTCGAGTACTTCCTGGTGGGAGGAATCGTTGTGGGTCGCCCCGATGATCACCAGCGCTTTCTCGGCTATTCTGGTCGGAAAGGCGTGATAGCGCTCGCCGTCGGCAAACCGCTTGCGGATCATTTCGGAAAATTCGACGCCCAGAAGATCGGCAACTTTTCGAGCCAGGGGGGTCGAAGCTTCGTTGGCTACCAGTACCAGGTTGTGTGCCTTCATCGATTCTACTTTTCTTTTTCCTGCGCTGATGTGTCGCTATGATTAGTCGGCGCCTGCACCCCTTTAAAGACGAGCAGCGCTCGCTGCGCCCCGGAGCAAGGAAGCCGGTACTTTTTCGTATCAGCCAAATACCAGCCTTCCTCTGCCTCTGATATGGCGTCAAGCTCTTCCAGATAGCCCGGACCTTTCATGCAGACAACCGACGATCCATATTCTCTGAAGCGCCCACAGAGGGCGAGAAAATCGCCGATCTCCGCCACTGCCCTGCTGACCACCCAGGTGAAGGCAGACTCACCCTCGATGATGCCTTCTTCCAGCCTGCGGCCATGCACCTCGACATCGCTCAAATCGAGCAACCGGCAGATATGGCGCAGGAACGACACCCGTTTGAGCCGCGGCTCAACCAGGGCTACTGGCAATCCCGGACGCGCCGTTTTACACACCAGCCCGGGAAATCCTGCACCGCTGCCCACGTCAAGCAGACTGGCGTTCGGCTCCCGGAGCAAATCTAAAAGAACCAGTGAGTCGAGAAAATGTTTTTCGACTATCTCCTCGTCGGAGGCGTTTCTGGAGATCAGATTCACCTTCCTGGACCAGCGTTTCAACTCCGAAAAGTAGTCGTAAAGCCGGCCCGACTGCTGGTCACCGATCTCAACAGCAAGCTCATCAGCACCTTTTTGCAGCAGCGCATCGAAGCGTTTGAATTCCATGGTTCTCCCCGGGATGCGGGGCTGCTACTCCTGCGGGAATCTGCTGCTGACCGAGGCGGCATGGGCAGTCAGTCCTTCCAGCCTGGCCAGGGTCTTGATGTGCTCGGCGTCTCCCGCAAGTCCGGCTTTCGAATAGGAAATGATGGAGCTTTTCTTGAGGAAGGTCTCGACCCCGAGTGCCGAGGCAAACCGTGCCGTCCCCATGGTGGGCAGGACATGGTTGGGACCTGCCAGGTAATCACCGGCCGCTTCCGGCGTGTAGCCGCCCAGGAAAATGGCACCCGCGTGCCGCACAAAGGGCAGCTGTGCCCAGGGATCATCGATCATCAACTCCAGGTGCTCGAAGGCCGTCTGGTTGGCCAGATCGATCGCCTCTTCGAGGGAATCCACCACAATTATCCTGCCCTTGTCGCCCAGCGCCTGCCCGGCGATCTCTTCTCTTTCCAGCCTGGGCAGCTGCTGCGCCAGCGCCGCCTGGATCCGTTCAGGCTGGGTGGCATCGGTGGTCACCACCACCGCCAGGGCCTGGGGATCATGTTCAGCCTGGGCAAGCATATCGGCGGCAATATGGGTGGGGTCTGCACCGGCATCGGTAACGATCAGCACCTCCGAGGGACCGGCAATCATGTCGATACGAACAAGGCCGGAGACCTGCCGTTTGGCCTCGGCCACGTATTGATTACCGGGTCCGACAATGACATCCACCGCCGGTATGGTCGGCGTTCCATAAGCGAGGGCTGCTATCGCCCAGGCGGATCCCACTTTGTATATTTCGGTAACGCCGATTTCCTGAGCTGCGACCAGCAGATAGGGACTCACTTCGCTATTGCTCCCGGGAGGGGTGACCATGACCCGCTGCTGCACCCCGGCGATGAGGGCTGGAATGCCATTCATCAGTACCGACGATACCAGCGGTGTCGAGCCGCTCCGTCCTCCGGGAACATAGAGCCCGCAACTGTCGACCGGCCGAACCAGGCGGCCAACGACGGTTCCGTCATCGCGGGTCTGCAGCCAGGAATCTTCCATTTCCCGCTGATGAAATCCTTCGATCCGCTCGATCGCCACATCCAGGGTCGACAGAAAGTCCTGATCGACGAGCTCGTACGCCCTGGCCAGTTCCTTCGAGGAGACCGCCAGCGAGTTCAGCTCAAGGCCAGGTGAATCGAATTTTCTGGCATAGGACAGTACTGCTTCATCGCCGCCGGCTCTGACCGCCTCGATGATCTCGGTCACCGCCTTGGCACAGGATTCGTCGCCGGCCTCAAATCTGGCCAGCAGCGCCGCTATTGCCTCCTGGCCTTCGGGACTCTTGGCGTGTAATGCTTTTACAATCATATCTTTTACAAAACAGCTATATTTTTCCTTTCAACGCCACCCAGGGCAGCGACACGGCTGGCCATTATACGCCATTTGTCAACGATTTGAAAGCATAACCGGCAGCAGCTCAGTCAGAGAGGACAGAATACCTATCGTGTCCACTCTCGCCGACTCGTTAAGGCCAGTTTAAGGTTATGGGGACACGATAGGTATTGTGCCTCCAGCTTCCCACATTTATCTTTGAAGTTCTTTGAAAAGGAAATATAGTTACATCGCCGACAACGGTAAAACTACGGAATGAATTAAATTTTTAATGATGAAAGCGGTGACGTTCCGAGGATGGAACTGAAACGGTTTCAGCTTTGCAGGCAGCAACATTATGGATTTTGAAGCAAAATGGATCGCCTGGGAAACCACCAGACGCTGTAATCTCAAGTGCGTACACTGCAGATCCTCGTCCGAGCTCGAGGTTCAAGGACATCCCGATTTCTCCTTCGAGCAGGCCACCCACATTCTTGACGATATCAGCTCCTACGCCAATCCAGTCATGGTCCTTTCCGGGGGTGAACCGCTGCTGCGACCGGACATTTTCGACATCGCCAGCTACGGTACCGACAAGGGACTGCGCATGTGTTTGGCCACCAACGGGACCCTGGTGACTGAAACGGTATGCACCAGGATCAAGGATGCTGATATCAAGATGGTGTCTCTCAGTCTCGACGGTGCCAGAGCAGAGACCCACGACGATTTCCGTAACCAGTCCGGGGCCTTTGAAGGTACCATGCAGGCCATTGAGCTTTTCAACCGCCACGACATCCCCTTTCTGGTCAACTCCTCCTTCACCGTGCGCAACAAAAATGAGATACCCGAGATATTCAAGCTGGTAAAAAATCTCGGGGCCACCGCCTGGTACATGTTCATGATCGTTCCCACCGGACGGGGAGAGGACGTGCTGGACGAGCTCATCCCGGAAGATCTCTACGACGAAATTCTCGAGTGGCACTACCAGGTGGAGAAACAGGAAACGGAAATCCTCATGCGGCCGACCTGCGCCCCCCATTATTATCGCATCGTTCGCCAGAAAGCGAAGGAGGAGGGGGGAAAATTCAAGCGCCGCAACCTGAAATTTTCCACCGGCGGCTCCAAGGGCTGCCTGGCCGGCCAGCTCATCTGCCTGATAGACGTGGACGGTGAGGTGCTGCCCTGCAGTTATTTTCCCAAGTCGGCCGGCAACATCAACGATCAACCTTTCAAGGAAATCTGGGAAAACTCTGAACTTTTCCTGAAACTTAGGGATTTCAAAAGTTACAAGGACAATTGCGGACGCTGTGAATATGTCAATGTCTGCGGCGGCTGCCGGGCGCGTGCCTACGCAATGACCGGCGACTATCTGGCCCAAGAGCCGTTCTGCAGCTATACTCCTGGAACGCTTATTAAATAACAACTTTCACTTAAATCATGAACGACACCTTCCTGAAAGCCTGCAGAGGCGAACCGACCGACTACACCCCGATCTGGGTGATGCGCCAGGCAGGCCGCTATCTGCCCGAGTATCAGAAAGTCCGCCGCGGACGCACCTTTCTGGAACTATGCAAGTCACCCGAGCTTTGTGTCGAAGTGACCCTGCAGCCCATCGACATCTTTGGCATGGATGCGGCGATCCTCTTTTCGGATATTCTGATCCCCATGGAAGCGATGGGGCTCAAACTGGAGTTCCATGAAGGCAGAGGCCCCGTTTTTCCCCAGACCGTCCGTGATAACGCAGCGCTGGACCGGCTGATCGTGCCCGATCCCCACGAAACCATGGGCTTTGTAATGGAAACCGTCAGGCTGCTCAGGAAAGAGCTGAAAGTGCCGCTCATAGGTTTTGCCGGGGCTCCGTTTACCTGCGCCACCTATCTGATCGAAGGAGGATCATCGAAAGTATTCTGGGAAACGAAAAAAATGATGTTCACCGCCCCGGAGCTGTTCCACGCTCTGATGGAGAAGATCACCCTCACCACCATCGACTACCTGAAGGCCCAGGCCGAGGCCGGGGCCCAGGCCCTGCAGCTGTTCGATTCCTGGGCCGGCATACTCGCGCCCCGCGACTTTGAAGCCTATGCGTTTCCCTACGTGAAACGCATCATCAAGGCTCTCAAACCCTCAGGGGTGCCGTTTATCTATTTTGCCAACAACGGCGCCACCCTGCTCGACTATTCAGCCCGCTCCGGCGCCGAGGTCATCGGCCTCGACTGGCGCATCAACATCGGCGATGCCATCGCCCGGGTGGGCGATAGAGCCGTGCAGGGCAATATCGACCCCTTTGCCCTGCTGCTGCCAGAAAAACAGTTGCGGGCCCGGGTCCAGCAGCTGCTCGACGACGCCAGCCAGGCCAAGGGCCATATCTTCAATCTCGGCCATGGCATCCACCAGTTCACCCCGCCCGAACAGGCCAGAATCCTGGTAGATGCGGTCCATGAACTGAGCAGACGCTGAGAAGGGACCAAACAACCGTGAACATACCTTCTATCAACCAGTGCCTGGCGTTGATGGACCGCTATGCAATGCTGGCCAATATCCAGGAGCACTCGTTCATCGTTGCCCGGGTGGCGGAAACCATAGTCAGCGGGCTGCAGCTGCCCGAAGACGGGACCGTGGCTCCTCCCGATCTCGACCTGGTGCTGGCCGGTGCCCTGCTGCATGACATCGCCAAAACCAAATGTCTCGATGGCAGCTGTCAGCACGCCGAAGAGGGCATGCTCATCTGCACCGAGCACGATTACGCCGAAGTCGGGACTATTGTCAGGGAGCACGTAATTCTCAGCAGTTTTAACGTAGACGATTATCGGCGCGGACTCTTTCCGGCCCGGGAGATCGTCTATTATGCCGACAAGCGGGTGCGTCATAACGAGATCGTTCCCCTGAGCCACAGACTCGATTACATCATCGATAAGTACTCCCGCGGCAGCGACCACATCAAACAGAGAATCCGGGATAACTTCGACCGCTGCGTCGAACTGGAAAACTACCTCTTCAGTTTCCTGCCATTCGATCCGGCTGATGTGGCGGAAAGGGTCAATCCCGCACCTTTCCGCAGTTCTTAGATGGCCGATTTCACCGCACCAGAATGGCGAGGTATGAGCCTGGTCCGCCTGACCATCTTCAGCGCTTGAGATCATGCCGATTTTACCAGCTCCCGCCTATCGACCGCCCTTTCCCTTCAGCAGCGGACACCTGCAGACCATCTATCCAACCCTGTTCAGAAAAACGCCGCACACCGAACCGATTCGAGAACGAATCGAAATCCCGGACGGCGATTTCATCGATATCGACTGGCACCGCAGTCGCGCGGTTCCCTGCAGGGGGCTTGCGGTGGTCAGTCATGGTCTGGAAGGCCATTCCCGCAAGAAATATCCGCTCGGTATGGCGCGCTGCCTGAGTTCTGGCGGCTGGGACGTAATCTGCTTGAATTTTCGCTGCTGTTCGGGCAAGCCCAATCGGCTGCCGAGGTTCTATCACTCGGGCGTCACCGACGACCTGCACCTGGTGCTCAGCCATGGCTTGGCCAAGGGGTATGACCACGCTGCCCTGATAGGGTTCAGCATGGGGGGCAATCAGACCCTGAAGTATCTGGGCGAAAATCCCGGTCTGGTGCCCACGCAGGTGGCCGCCGCAGTGGTTTTTTCCGTCCCCTGCCGGCTCGACGATGCGGTTGTGGTTATGGATAAAGTCAGCAATCGCCCCTACATGCACTACTTCATGAAAGGTTTGAGGAAGAAGATAAGAGAAAAAGCCGCCCGATTTCCCGAGTTGATCGATACCGACGGGCTCGATCAGATGATCACTTTCGAGCCTTTCGACGACAAGTACACGGCCCCGCTGCACGGTTTCAAAAACGCCGCCGATTATTACCAGCGCTGCTCTTCAATCCACCATATCAGCTCGATACAAGTCCCCTCCCTGCTGGTCCAGGCCCAGGACGACCCGTTCCTCCCGGCTTCCTGTTATCCGGTCAGCGAGGCTGAAGACAGTGACAAATTATTTTTAGAAATTACCGACTTCGGCGGGCATGTCGGCTTCATGGGCGGCTGGATGCAACGGGACTACTGGTCGGAACAGCGGGCCCTGGCCTTTCTCGAGGAGATGAGCGGAAATTGAAAACGAGTGTGATGTATACGGGTTGAGACGGCCTGCTAGCACTTTTCCGCTGGACGGCGTTCCGGTACGTAGACGTGCGCCACTTTCCCTTCGTTCCACTCGGCGCTCACATAGAGACCGCAATAGCAGCTGCCATGCTCTTTCACATCGGGCTCACGGTAGACGCACGGACAAAGTATATCCCTGTCTGCTTCGATGTCTTCCTTGGCCAAACGGCAGGGGCAGCACATGTAGCCGTAGCGTTCCCGGTTGGTGATCAGCCCGTTGATCAGAAACATGGTCTTGTCCATGTCCCTGTTGAAGTAATAGCCCTTGGCTTCCTGGATCTTTTTAAGCTGCTCGTAAAGGGTGGCGGCATCCATCAGTTCAACCCCAGAGTGTCAAGAATCAGCGACTTTTGGTACCCGACTATTATCTCCTGGTCGATAAAGGTGACCGGGAAGGCTTTTTTCTCGTTGTAATCCTTCATTGCTGCAAACAGCTTGTCCCGTTCATCCTTGAAGAGCAGGTCGACATCGGTCGACTCAAACTCCACATTATGTTCGGTAAGAAGCTCCTTCAGCGCCCTGCACTGCAGACAGGTGGTCAAAACAAGTAATTTGACTCTAAGTGCTTTCATATAAAAACTCCAAGTATAAAAGAGAATATAGTATCTGTTTTGGGCCGGCAGAGAGTCAATAAACCCTCGAGCCGGCGTCAGCCGCTATGTGTTATTTTTTAGCGACCGAATTCTGGTTTACGAACCTCGACAGGGAGCGGTATTCCTGGGCTCCGATAAGTTTATTCTCGCCGATCACAAAGGTCGGCACCACATCGATACCCAGCTCTTCGGCCCGCTGCCAGTCGCGCTCGACTGCTTGCGAATAGGTTCCCTGGTCCAGTACCATCTCCGCTGTACCAGTGTCCAGCCCGATCTGGCGTACGATCTCCAGCAATACGCCCCGGTCCGCTAGGTTCTGGTTATTGACGAAGTAGGCAGCGAAGGCGGCCTTATGAAACGTCTCGCCGGCATCCTGTGATTCCGCCCAGACCCCGAGTTCCTGGGCCATGCGACTGTTGAATACTTTGGAGCGCTCGCAGAAAGGCATGTTCAACGCTCTGGCGTTTCGTCTCAGATGCTCCAGCATGTCTGCCTTCGGGTACGGATATCTCTGGTAGATTTCGTCCAGATTGCGCCCTTCCTTGGGAGTATCCGGGTGCAGGGGAAAGGCCCGCCAGGCAATGACAACATCATATTCACTTCGCAGACGCTCCATGCGCCCAGTCATAAAGTAGCACCATGGACACACATAGTCTGAGAAAAGTTCCAACTTGGTCATCATTTACCCTGTCTTTCTTCAGTAAGCGTTTCTGGGCCTAGGTGTTAATGATAAACACATTTTTCAGCAGACGCCAAATCATCCACAGGGCCCCTGCCTCATTTACAAGTCATCTGGTCGCTTGCCGCGGGCTCCGGGTCTGACCCAGGCGGTGGGTATTCCCTGGGCTTTGAGAATTTCAACTCCCTGCTCGAAAAAGTTGCCGACCGTCGCGACACCGTGCGAGTCGTCGCCCGGTACGATAGCTATACCGTATTCGCGGACCATCTCCAGAATGGATTCACTGACATAGGGTTCTGGCGCCCCCTTGTGCAGGGCCCTGAGATTGAAATCCAGGATGAGGCCGAGTTCTCTGATCAGTTCCAGATTCCTTCTCATTTTCGCAACCACCTGCGGTTGGACCAATCGGTCGCGGTAGTCGGGATCGAAAATACGGATCAAATCGAAGTGACCGACCACCTCCGGTTGCAGACGTTTTATCATCTCGAACTGTAGGTCGAAATAGTTCAGATAGAGTGGTTCGATACCGCCCGCTTTCTGGACGGCCTGGGCATAAATGGCTGGCGAGTAATCGAAATTGATGTCGTGGACGAAATGTACCGAACCGACGATGTAGTCCGGTTCAAAGCGCTCCACTAGAAATGGAACAAACTCTTCATAACCGCTGTAGGTTTCGATCTCCAACGCCGCATAGAGATCGATACGGGGCTGGTACTTTTGTTGGAGCCTCCGACATTCTTTCATATAGCTGCCGAACTGCTCGAGCAGGAAGGCGGACGTCAGCCCCGCCTCAGCCTGATCGGCATAGCGCAGCGCATCATTTATTGGCGGCGCATGCTCGGTGATGCCGACCCAGCTGAAACCGCCGGCAATATAGTATTTTACTATGTCTTCCAGGTTGTCGGTTGCATGGCTGCAGAACTGACCGCTGTGCCCGCCGTGAACCGACACCTTTTCGATGGTCTCCATGAGGTCGCCTCATTCCATAAGTGAATCCCCCACCGGTCCATGGCAGCAGGATGATGGTTTTGTACTATACATGGCAGCATAAGTCCAATCCACCCCCTCCGGCCGTATTGCTGGACGCAGGCCCGGCCTCTCGTTCATTTTTACGGACGGGGTGTTTTAAGGCAGATTTCAGTTGAAAAATCATTACGTTCGATAAAAGGTGCCGATAAATGGCCCGGCGGCGCACCTTTATTTACAAACGATGCTGACTATTGTTTTTTCGAAATCGTCTCATCGGGATGTTTCCGCGCTCCTGATTTATTTATCACAAGTTGAGGTGACCCCCATGCGCTATGCACAATTTGGAGATACCGGTTTAATAGTGTCCAAACTCGCCTTCGGCGCCATGACCTTCGGAGAAGGGGTGCTGGTTGGTGAACTGGTCAACAAAGTGGATCAATACCTGGCGGACAGAATGGTGCATACCTGCATCGACGCCGGGATAAATCTTTTCGACACTGCCGACATGTATACCTCGGGCCAATCCGAAGTGATGCTTGGCAAGGCTTTGAAGGCCAAACGACAGGATGTGCTGATCGCTACCAAATGCGGCTTCAGAAGCGGCGACTCGATTATTTCGGCAGGCCTGTCCTCTCGCTACATCCTGCAGTCGATTGAAAACAGTCTGAAACGGCTCGACACCGATTATATCGACCTCTTTTTCCTTCATATACCCGATCCGTGGACCCCTCTGGAGGAAACGATCAGGGCACTGGAAGCTGCTGTTCAGAAAGGCTGGATACGCTATCCGGCATTTTCCAACTATCCGGCCTGGAAGGCACAGCGAATAATCGATCTCCAGCTCAGTCAGCACTTCACTCCGATGGCCGGCGCCCAGATGTACTATTCGATGCTCGGCCGTGATCTGGATAGTGATTACCAGGACTTTCTGGCTGCCAACGGGCTGGGATTGATGGCCTGGAGCCCTCTCGCCTCCGGCTTTCTCAGCGGTAAATACTCAAAGGAAAATCCAGTGCCGGAGGGCAGCAGACGGGCAAAATTTGATTTTCCCCCGGTTGATATCGACAAGGGCTATAAAGTGGTGGATGCACTCCGAACCATCGCCGAGAAACATCAGGCCTCCATCGCCCAGGTGGCGCTGGCCTGGGTGATGCAGCGGTCCTTTGTGTCCAGCGTTCTGATCGGGGCAACCAAGCTCGAGCAGCTTGACGACAATCTGAAATCGGCCCTACTTACCCTCGACCAGGAAGATCTTCGAACCATCGAGGAACTGACGGCGCTGCAGCCGCCCTATCCTGCCTGGATGCAGCCCATGGGCATCGATATGTTGACCTCTGAAGCACTGAAACAATAATTGTTGTCGAAAACCATGCACATCTGAGGCGAAAGCTCAACGATTCATGCGCCTGCGGCAACTGAAAATAAGAGGGGTGGGCCGCTTTCCGGTGACCGACTGGGTGATGCTGAGCACCACCGTCACCCTGTTGCGTTTTGCCAACAGGCAGGCAGGAGAGCACGCTCTCAAAGCGGTTCAGTGCCTAAACCCGCCGTTCGATTTCCGGATCAATCAGCCGTTTAAGGATCTGCCTCTGGAGACGGTTTCGGCCAACGGCCTTCGTCGAGTCATCGCACCGGAAAAAAGAACGATCGTCTTCGGCATTTTCGACACCCCGTCCTCATTGGTCAAGGAACTCGGCGCCATTAGTCAGCCCCTTTATGAGACTGATCGGGTTGAAGTGGGCAGGAGGCTCGACTACTCCCGCTGGATCAATTTTGTTGAAATCGCCAGTTCCAGCCGCTGGAGCGAGGTGTCCGAAGACATAAAAGATCTGCTGCGCCGCGTGTCATCGCAGGGAGCCGATGCCCCACACATTCATCGTTTGCTGGCGGAAACCGCGCCAACTGATCGCCTCAAAGGATCCTTGGCGAAGCAACTTGCCACCTGGTTGGCAGGCCTGCCTGAGCGTAACGGCCTTAATGACATCGTGGAGAAAGTGCTCCGGGCCAGCAGGTTTTCCGAAGCTCGGGCCATAATGGCCCGGCGGCTGCCGCAATTTATCGCCCTGCGATACGGCGAAGAACTGCAGCGGCGCCCACCCCCCCGCGCCGGTGGCAACGAACCCCAGGCCGCACCGGTTCTGCTTATTGACTGTTTCGACGCAGTGGGACCCGAAGCACCCGGAAAGAAACCCCTTGCCGTGCTCGGCTCCCTGGCAAAGCACTGTCAATGTCTGTGTTTCGCCGATCACTCCCACCCTGGATGGAACCTTGAAGCGAATCAGATAGTTGATGTGACAGCGCTGAACTGAAAAAGAGGTGCAGGGCATCACGGCGATTGCCGCATGCCCTGCCGCCATGGTTTCTATGCTGGCGCCTCTCTATGAAAGAGTGACCAGCGGTCGGATTTTCTTGAGCTTTTCCGGTCCTATACCCTTCACATTGAGCAGTTCGTCGAGCGATTCGAATGGTCCATTCGCATCTCTGTAAGCGCATATTTTCGCCGCCGTGCTGGTTCCTATTCCCGGAAGCTTGGTAAGTTCATCCGGGTCAGCCTGGTTGATGTCGATTTTTTCGGCTACAACAATCCCAGAATCTACCTGATCGGTGTGCGCCATTCCCACATTTTGTTCCGCGGTAAATCCCTGACTGATCGAAACAGCCAGAGCCACAGTGCATAAAACGGTTAACATCAGGGTTCTCACATTCATCATTGCACTCCTTGTTGACTTTGTCAGGAACACTGTAATCAGTGCGCTCATATTCTCTCTTAGGCCTTTGAGAGGTGTTATGCGTCAGAGTACAAGCGGAGTCTGACATTGAGTTGACGCATCCGGGTTAGGTTAAGACAGAGGCAGTGGGCCCCTGTTCCCGGGTTTGACTTGGGAGGAATTAATATTTATTCTATCACAGGAGAAAAAGTAAATCGGCGGGGGTATGCCTCGCTCTTGACATTATGAGGATGGAGTGTCATGAGTTTCTACGATCGCTTTTTCAACACGCCGCTTCTGCATGGTCACCGGACTCCCACAGCAAAAATCCAGTTAGACGCGTTTGATCTCAAAGAGCACTGCCAGCACATCCTCAACAAAGCCGACGTCAAAATTGGCGGTTCCCGTCCCTGGGACATGCAGGTCCACGACGAGCGCTTCTATGCCCGGGTCCTGGCCGAAGGATCAATGGGTCTGGGCGAGTCCTATATGGACGGATGGTGGGATGCCGAGGCCCTGGATGAGCTTTTCTACCGGATTTTTCGAGCCAAACTCTACGAGCAGTCCTTGACCTGGCGAGACGGGGTATCCGCCCTCAAGGCCAGAATTGTTAACCAACAGAAAATCTCGAGGGCGTTTCAGGTCGGCCGCCACCATTATGATCTGGGCAACGATCTCTATAAACACATGCTTGACAAGCAGATGATCTATTCCTGCGGCTATTGGAAAAACGCATCCACGCTTGATCAGGCCCAGGAGGCAAAACTGGAGCTCATCTGTCGAAAACTGCAGCTGGAGCCCTCCATGCGGCTGCTCGACATCGGCTGCGGTTGGGGCGGTATGGCAGCCTACGCCGCCAGGAATTACGGCGTGGAGGTGGTCGGCATTACCATCTCCAAGGAGCAGGCGCAGTATGCCCGGGATCACTGTAGGGGCCTACCGGTGGCTATCGAGCTCAAGGATTACCGGGAGCTGACCGGGACCTTCGATAGGGTGGTCTCGATCGGCATGTTTGAACATGTGGGGCACAAAAACTACCGCACATTCATGGAGCAGCAGAAAAGTCTGTTGACCAGCAATGGCCTGGCACTGCTGCACACCATCGGCCGCAACAAATCGGGTCCCACCTTGGATAAATGGATCAGCCGCTATATCTTTCCCAATTCGATGCTGCCTTCCGCCAAACAGATTACTGGAGCTGCGGAAGGGCTCTTTGTAATAGAAGACTGGCACAATTTCGGCACCGATTACGACATCACCCTGAGGCACTGGTTCAGAAATTTCGACGGCAGTTTCGAGCGCCTGCCGAAGGCGGCCTACGATGAACGTTTCTACCGCATGTGGAAATATTATCTGCTCTCCTGCGCCGGCTCCTTCAGGTCCCGCCGGAATCAAGTCTGGCAGATTGTTCTCTCCCCACAGGGCTGTCTGGGAGGCTATCAGGCCCCTCGATAAATAAACAATCCCCGATGTTTTAAGCAAATATCTGCTTACCAGAGTATTAAATCGTGAGCCTGAGGCACATGGAAAAGCGCCTTCGTGTGCTACGCTTTCGGCCTGATCTTTCGCTGATGCACACTGCGACACTTTTCCATGTGTCCTGCCAGACTATTTAATCAGTTCTCTTTGAGCGGTTGTGAATTGACTGCGGCTGCATTGTGAAGGCCCAACATATCGTTGGAAATGATTACCGATCGCAACAGGCCGCAACGCGGCCGTCATCCGGTCGGTTTTCCAACGATATGTTGAGAAGGCCGAAGCGCAGCAGAAACAGTCAATTCACAATCGCTTCGCAAAATTGGGTGGGCTGTTAAACGGAAATTGCTAGGCTTATCTGGGTCTACTTTTCTTTACTGGATTCTGCATCTTCATCCGGATCATCGGACTCCACTTTGACACTGTCCTCGCCGGCAACGGTGACGCCGCGTGACTTGAACAGAATGTTCAGAGCCAGCAGTTCGTCATCCACTTCTTCTTCCACGGTTTCGGGCTTCTCGTCGGATTCACTGTACCACTCCTCTCGCAGTTCAGACAGCTTGTCTCGTCCCATATATTCCTCGTACGATGGTTTCGATCTGTATTTCGGCTTTAATATTTCGTCCGTAGACTATTTTAATCATCCCTTGTTAAGATGCAGCAGAGTAGCCGGAATAGTTTGTTGACGAAGATCGTTAAAACAATAAAACGGGACAGGAAACATTGTGCAGTACGTAACTGGCCACCGAACCGAAGAGCACGTTGCGGATCTGCCCTCCCCGCTCATGTCTGCCAATGACCAGGAGATCGAACCCGTCTCTTTCGGCAATTTCAGAGATCACCACCTGGGGAGTGCCGAACTCCAGCATTATCTCCGGCTCAAAACCCGCGTCGATAAGAGTAGCGCAGTATTTATCAAGCAGGGTCCGCCCCCCCTTCATGGCATTTTCTTTTACCATCTCCAACTGCATATCAGGGATCATCTTGTAGGTGAGCAGATCCTTTCTTATGACATAGAGCAGCGTCAGGGTCTTAGGAAACCTTTCCTTCAATGATATGATCGAATAGACGGTAGCGCGGGCTGTTGGCGAATCATTGACCGGTATAAGAATCTTGGGATCCATACCAAAGTTTCTCCTGTTCCATGTGTTAAACTATCAGGGTACTCATTTCTTATCCATACACCAATCTGGGCAGCAGCAGCACCAGATCGGGCCAGAAGGTCATTATCAGAAGAATTCCCACCTGTATCAATATAAAGGGAACCACCGCCTTGGAGACATAGACGATGTTTCTATCCACCGTCGCTCCGGAAATGTAAAGGCTGACCCCCAGCGGCGGCGTGCAGTAACCGATGCCGAGATTGATGGTCATCAACAAACCGAAATGCATGGTGTCAATACCAAACTTGGCCAGCAGCGGCAGAAATATCGGGGTGAGAATAAGGGTTGCCGAAATGATGTCCATGAACATGCCGATAATCAGCAACAAAATGTTCACCGAGAGCAGAAACACCCAGGGTGAGGAAATATTCTCCACCACCACAGTGGCTATTTTGCCTGGGATCTGCTCAAAGGTCAGATATTCGCCGAACACCGAAGCGCCGGCGACAATAACCAGCAACGTTGATGAGGTGATCGCCGACTGGACGACAACCCGTTTCACCGAGCGGAATTTCATGTCCCGATGGATACAGGTTTCGACAAACAACGCGTAAAAACAAGCGACAACGGCAGCCTCATTGGCAGTAAACAGACCGGAATAGATACCGCCAAAGATCAGAATCGGTAGAAAAAGCGCCCAGATGGATTCTTTCAATACCGCGATAACTTCAGACAAGGAAGGCCGCGGACGACGGGTCATTCCCATTCTCTTGCAATACACGTAGGCATAGAGGCTCATCGCCACAATAATGGTCAGACCGGGGATGAAACCGGTAAGAAAGAGCGCTTCCAACTGATCATTGCTGACCATTGCATAGAGAATCATGGCAATGGAGGGGGGAACGATGACGCCAAGGATGGGCGCCGTGGTCATCAGGCCGACCGAAAATTTTTCATCGTAGTCGTTCTCAATCAGCGCCGGAATCATAAAGCTGCCAATGGCCACCACCGTGGCCACAGTCGAACCGGAGATGGCGCCAAAAAAACCGCAGGCGATAACCCCTGCCATGGCAAGGCCGCCGGGCAGGAAACCGACAAAGACATTTGCCGTTTTGATAAGCTTTTCAACAATGGACCCAGTGGTCATGATATTGCCGCAGAGAACGAAGAAAAGGACCACTATCAGGGCGAATTTGTCCATGCTGCGGTAGAGGACTTCGATGACGATCTGCGGGTCAATGCCGATCAGGTAGACAAGACCGAACATGCCGGTGAAGAAAAGGGCGATAAAAACCGGGATTGTCGATGCCAGGCAGCCGAGCAGGATGGCCAATATCAGGAGATAACTGCTGTCCATCTGTCAATTATCTCCCGTTATTTCCTCGCGATCGACGATATCTTCCCAGATCGTAATCAGAGTTCTGACCATCATCATAATGCCCATCAGCGGCAGAACCGCATAAAACGGCCATTCCGGCAGGCGCAGCGTCGCCGTCCTGGCATATTCGTCCTGGTACATCATCATGGTCATCTCCAAGCCAAGATAAATCATGATTCCCGCAAAGATGAGCACGCCCAGATGAGAAATAATCGCCAGCGGCTTTTTTAAAAAGGTGAATATCTGCGGCAAGGCATCAATGCGGATCAGTGACCGGCTCCTGATGGCCGCCACGCAGCCGATGTAGGTCGAGAAGAAGATGACCTTGCGTACCACCTCATCCGACCAGTAGAGGCTGTAATTGGCGGTTGTTTTGCGCAGTACGACATTGGCCATGGCCGTCAGGAGCGCTACGCTGACGGCGATGAACAGCGACCATTCCTCAAAAAATTGAAAGGAGCGGTCAACCGCTCTGAATGTTTTTCTGAATAATTTCATCTAAAACAAAGAAAAAGGTCGGAGAAGCTTTCTTCTCCGACCATAAAAAATTGGCTTCAGGCAACTGGGATACTATTTAATTACCCAGTTTCTGCCTCACCGTAGCCAAATATTCGGGGCCAATCTTTTCTCCCCATTTTTGCAGGACCGGCTCGGCCATCTTCTTGAGCTCGGCAATTTCTGCGTCGGGCAGCTCTATGAACTCGACCCCGGCTTCCTTGGCCGCAGCCACCTGCACATCATGCTGCTCTCTGGTGGCAGCGCGGGTAGCCGCACTCTCTTCGGCAACTACCTCGAGGAAGGCGGCCCGCAGATCTTCGGGGAGCTTGTCGAGCCAGCGCTTGTTGATCAAATGAACGAACAGACCCTGGGCATAGTTCAACTGGGTGAACGATTTGGCAATGGTGAACTTTTTGGTGATGTTGCAGACGATCGCCGTGTGATCGAGACCGTTGATCACGCCGGTCTGCAGGGCTTGCGGCACGTCCGGCCAGGGCATGACCGTAAATTTAAGCCCCCAGGCCTTGTAGGAATCGGTGTTTACCGGCGCCTCGGCAATACGGAAATTGACGCCCTTGGCATCGGCGATCGATTTCACCGGTGTGGTTGTGGCCCAGCCGTAGGGCCCATAACCGGTTACGTCGGCAACCACGATACCGCTCTGCAAGGCCGCCTCGGAAAACGGCTTCCAGAGATCGGCATCGTTCCTGAAGGTATCGAGCTTGTCAAAGGTATCAACCACGTAGGGAAGATTCACCACTCCAAGTCGATCGGCAACGTTGGCGGCCGCCACTGACGAGCTGAGCATACCGTGCACTGCGCCGAGCTTCAACTTGGAAATCACATCCTTCTCGCCGCCAAGCTGCGCCAGCGGCCGGTAGTCTACATAGAGGCGACCGTTGGTTTTTTCCCAGACCTTATCGCGGATCTTGTAGCCGACGGCAACACCCTCAATCACGGGATGGGAAATATTGGACAGAATATAGGTAAATTCTGCCCCACTGGGATCGAATTTTGGTTTCCAGGCGGCCAGGGGATCTTCTTTCTCGGCACCCGACACGAGTCCAGGCAGACACAACAGGGAGATCAACAACACGACTAACAGCTTTTTCATAACGGCACTCCTCTCCTCAGAAAATGGATGGTGGAAGGGTTACATCCCTGGGTGGTACAGGAAGACAACAGCAGTTGAATGCATACTGCCATCGGACTCCACTTAACATAATTGGCTTTGATAATCAATTGCTTTGGCTGATTTGACGATTTCGGTTGAGGTTTTCCGCAGTATCTTTTTTTCCTGACAGACAGACCTTTCCCTTTTTAAAATCTGCCATATTATATGGGTACGACAAAGTGGTACAAAAACTAAGATAACCAATGCACCTCATGAACGTGAATCATTATGGTAAATATCACTGAAAATGCAGAGAAAATGCTTCGCACCCAGGGAGCCGGAGAGGGTAAATTCCTGCGGGTAATCGTCAAAACCGGGGGCTGCGCCGGGATGACCTACGATGCCGAGCTCGACTCGGAGATGGACAGCGATGAAAAAGTGCTTGAGAGCCACAACGGGATCGATATCGTTTCCAATATTGAATCGATCCCCTATCTCCTGGGGCTCGTCATCGACTATTCCGACGACTTGATTACCGCCGGTTTTCGTTTCAACAACGCCAGCAATGAGTCTTCCTGCGGCTGCGGGGCCAGTTTCGGCCTCGCCGGATTTCCTGAACTGGACAAGGGGGTGATGAGCTGTGGCACATGACACCATACCCCTGATGGGTGGCAAGTCGGTTCACTGCATCAATGAGCAGCAGATGGCCGAGGCCTGGCGCTTGACCGAGCAGGAACCCGGATCTTCTGCAAAGATACAGGCTGCGCTGGAGAAGTTGGAGCAGGATTTGACTAGAAACGAGCGTGCCGCCCTGGCCTTTGTCATCATCAGCAGGTTGAAAGCGACCGCGCCGCTGCCCCAGGCCTGAGCACCGTCACCACGGCGGTTAGACGTTGATGCCAGGCGGCGGATAGTCCCTGCAGTAGTCGGCGACATTTTCGGCGATATCGGCCAGCAGGGATTGGTTCTCCGGGTCAGAAACTACCGCGTTAATCCACTCGCCAACCTGGGTCATCTCCCTCTCCCCGAAACCGCGGGAGGTCACCGCCGCAGTGCCAAGCCTGATGCCGCTGGGGTTGCCAGGCTTACGCGGATCGAATGGTATGGCGTTGTAGTTGACGACGATACCAGCCTGGTCAAGAGCTTTGGCTGCTGGTTTGCCGCCAATATTCTTGCTGGTGAGATCGACCAGCAAAAGATGGTTGTCAGTCCCCCCGGTAATCAGATCGAAACCATTACTGTGCAACGTCTCAGCGAGGGTGCGACCGTTTTCAACTACCTGGCGGGCATAGTTTCTGAACTCCTCGCTGTCTGCCTCCTTAAAAGCTACGGCCATGGCCGCCGTGGTGTGGTTGTGCGGCCCCCCCTGCAGGCCCGGGAAAACAGCCTTGTCAATTGCCTCGCCAAACTGCTCCTTACAGAGTATCATCGCGCCCCTGGGGCCACGCAGGGACTTGTGGGTGGTAGTGGTAACCACATCGGCGAAAGGTATGGGTGAAGGGTGGACACCGCCGGCCACCAGGCCGGCGAAGTGCGCCATGTCAATCATGAGCAATGCCCCACACTCATCGGCAATGGCTCTGAATCGGGCGAAATCGATATGACGGGGATAGGCCGAGTGACCGGCTATGACCATTTTCGGCCGACAGGAAAGCGCCTTTTCACGAATGGCGTCATAGTCGATCAGGCCGGTCTCCCGGTTCAGCTCATAGGACTCGGCCTGGAAATATTTTCCCGAGATACTGACTTTGGCTCCATGGGTCAGGTGACCGCCATGGGGCAGGGCCATGCCCAGGATGGTATCGCCGGGATTCAGAAAAGCCAGATACACTGCCATATTCGCGGGTGAGCCGGAATAGGGTTGGACATTTACATGCTCTGCCCCGAACAGTGCGCGGGCCCGTTCGATGGCCAGACACTCGATCTGGTCGATGATCTGCTGGCCCTCGTAATAACGCTTACCGGCGTATCCCTCCGAGTATTTATTGGTCAGAATCGTACCGGTGGCCTGAAGCACTGCGGCTGAAACGTAATTTTCCGAGGCAATCAGCCTGATTTTGTCGCACTGCCGTTGTTCCTCTCGCCTGATTAGTCCGAATATCTCGCTGTCCGTTGACTTGATAGCTTCCAACTCCCTCTCCCTCCGCTCAGGTTCCACTCAATCCAATCTGTTCTACTTCTCTTTACCAATGATGAGAGCCGCTGTTTCGGCGTCGCCGGGCAGGTCCCTGTGTTTCAGGAAGGTGCTGAGCGCCTTCTTTTCCTCATCACTTTTCTTCTGGGCCAGCCCGCTTTTGCCGCTGATCCTCTCTATTCTCACCGCCACCACTTCGCAGAGGCCAACCGCTTTGGTGTCCGCGGTGATGTTCCGGAATGTGCGGCCCTCGGGCTCATGACTCGCCACCAGGGCCTCGAGTGCCGCCGTTTTTTCGTCGATGTCCCTGACGATCTCAGCTCGGCCCCGAATGACGACACTGTGATAAAACTGCGTCACCCCACAGCTCTCAGGGTTCTCACCATAATAGTCGAGATCGAGATAGGCAAGCGGAATATCCACCTCGAAACATACCCGGGAATCGCGCTTCAGATTGTCAAGTTTTTCTCCTGATCGGGCGCAGTGAAAATAAATGGAGCCGTCATGGTAGACATAGTTCAGCGGGATAATGTAGGGGTATCCGTCAGCACCGTGGGTAGCTATCCTGCCCACCCGGCAGCGCCGCAGAATCACATCCACTTTATCCCTGCTGGTGATTTCATGTTGTCTTTTTCTCATGTTCTGCCTCGTTAGATATCGAGTCCACTCTCGGTGGCGAGAGGGAGTCCGACGACCAGTTTAATGGACTCTTTCCATCTTACCAGCGGACGCTCCTGCAATGCCTCATAGAGGTCAATGATGTTTTGGTCCTTTTGCTCGTGGCGGATACGCTCGACCTCGGCGGCGGCCTCGGAGGAGACGATCTGCACCCGCTCTTCGATCCGATTCAGCTTGCCGATCCAGATCGAGTGGCTGACATACGATTCGATCTCCTCTATCATCCCCTGGACATCTTCGAGGTCCAGCATCGGCTCGATGCTGACCGAGGTTTGAAACCCTCTGTCAAAAGCCAGCCGCAAACTCTCAAAGCGCTCCTGGTAGGTAGGGGCGCCCGGTTCCCAGAAACGCAGAATGTCGCTGTTCCTGCTGGTGATGGTAAAGCGGAACAGGATCTGGCTCCGCTGCCTGGAGAACCGATCGCAAATCTGTTCGATACAGAAGCTCGAGGGTTTGGAGACGATTAGTATCTTATTGCCGGCCTCCAGCAGGCGGCTCATCACCTGCAGCACTTCTTCCAGATTGTCCTCGACGATATCGTGAGCCGTCGGAAACATCACCTGGCCCCCATACAAGGGCCGGCTGGCCTCAACTTCAGCGTCAAGGGTCCGGGTTTGGGACCAGTCCGAGACGGAATCGATGAGACCCTTTTTCAGCGCGGCCACCCGGGCATAACAATAGCGGCACGCGTGGGGACAACCTACACTGCAGTTGATTTCGGCTACCGCCCATTCCCGGGTTCCACTGATCATAACCACAGAAAAACAGCCTTACTACACGCGTCCCCAAAGGGAGCGCAGCTCGGAGATACCCTGTGCCGCAAAACTCTTGATGGTGTCAAACTGCGCATCACTGAGCGGAGCCGTTTCGGCGGTTACCTGAAGCTCGACCCAACGATCGCCGGCCATGACGAAGTTACCATCGGCATCGGCCTGTGAATCTTCACTATAGTCAAGATCCAACAGAACCCGGCCCTCGACGAGTCCGGCAGAAACGGCAGCCAGCGGTTGGATCCCGGGCAGAGCCGGGAGCCTGCTTTCCGCCGCCATCCTGGCTATCGCCGCCTTGACTGCCAGCGCACCGCCGGTGATCGAGGCGGTTCTGGTGCCGCCGTCGGCGTTGAGCACATCGCAGTCGACCCGCAGGGTATACCCTTCGAGGTCACCAAGGTCCACCATCATCCTCAGGCTGCGGCCAATCAACCGCTGTATCTCCATGCTCCTGCCCGATCTGGCGCCTATCTCCCGACGATAGCGCGAGGAAGTGGCACCCGGAAGAATTGAATATTCGGCAGTGATCCAGCCCATGGACGCATCTTCCAGAAAAGGGGGGACCTTTTCCTCGAGGCTGACCGCGCATATCACATGAGTGTTTCCAGTCTTGATCAATAGGGAGGAATAGGCCTGGGGCTGGATGCCCTGTTCCACCGAGAAGGGTCTCAGTTCATTGGGGGCTCGTCTATCTCTGCGCATCTTCCTCTCCGGGATCAAAGCTCACGTTTGTCGATGACCCGGGCTCCCTTGCCGTTGAAGCGCTCCAGGCTCCGCTCCTCGACCAGTTTGACATGCACTCCGACACCGAGTTCCGAAGCCAGCCGCTTTTTGATGTGGTCAACCATGGTCCGCTGCTTCTTCATCTCATCGAAGAAAATCGATTCGACTACCTCGATGAGCACCGTGACTTTATCCTCGTTGTGCTCCCGTTCGATGATCAGGTTATAATGGGGCTGGGTTCCTTCGATGTCGAACAGGATCGATTCTATCTGGGTCGGAAAGACATTTACGCCCTTGATGATCAACATGTCGTCCGTCCTGCCGGTGATGCGCTCTATCCGCCTGAAGGTTCTGCCGCACGGACAAGGCTCGGGAAGGAGCCTGGTCAAGTCTCTGGTCCGGTAACGGACCACTGGAAACGCCTCCTTGGTGAGGGTAGTGATTACCAGTTCACCGACCTGCCCGGGATCAACGGGTTCAAGGGTTGCGGGATCGAGAATTTCCATGAAAAAATGGTCTTCATTGACGTGCAGGCCGTTGCAGTGTTGACATTCGCCTGCTACTCCCGGTCCCATTACTTCTGAAAGACCATAGTTGTCGGTGGCCAGGATGCCGAGCCGCTCGCTGATTTCCTGTCTCATCTTCTCGGACCAAGGCTCGGCGCCGAACAGACCGAACTTGAGCGACAGACCGTTGGGGTTGATGCCCTGATCCATCATCACATCGGCTATTTTGAGGGCATAGGAGGGCGTGCAGACCAGAGCGGTGGTCTTGAAATCCTGCATGATCTGAATCTGTCTGCGGGTGTTGCCCGAGGAAATCGGGATTACCGAGGCACCAAGCTTTTCCGCCCCGTAGTGCAGGCCGAAGCCGCCGGTGAACAGGCCATAACCGAAGGCTATCTGGATCACGTCATGAGTAGAGACCCCGGCGGCCGTCAGGATACGGGCAATGAGGTTCGACCAGGTGTCGATGTCGTTCTGGGTATAGCCCACGACAGTGGCCATTCCGGTGGTTCCCGACGATGAATGGATGCGGACCACATCTCTTAATGGCACGGCAAACATCCCATAGGGGTAATTGTTGCGCAGATCCTGTTTGGAGGTGAAGGGCAGCCGCCTGATATCATCGAGCGCGGCCAGTGAGGCCACGTCAAATTTGTCTTCTTTGAATTTGTTCCGGTAGAACGGTACGTGCGTGGCCACCCGACCGACCATGGTCTGCAGCCGGTCGAGCTGCAGCCGGGCCAGATCATCGGCTGCCATCTGTTCATTTGTATCCCACATCATCTTGTCCACCAACTCTTCATTACTGCCCAGCCAACCCCATCAGCAGCACCACTGCCCGCTCGCCAGCGCCAGGGGGCGGCCCGGTGTGAGCCGGTGCGCAGGACGCTGCAGCGGGTTGCCGCAGCTACGGATTGATCCTAGAGATTATACACCTGACTGCTTTCAAGAATGGTAAAACCATGTTCCTGCAGTGAATCGATCGCCCTGGTCATATCATCAAAGCGAAAGATCAGGACGGCGTTTTCCCCGGTCTTGTTGACAAAGGCGTACATGTATTCGACGTTGAGCCCGATCTTCTGGATGCAGTCGAGTACCGCCGCCAGGCCGCCGGTCCGATCCGGAACCTCAACCGCGATCACCGTGGTCTTGCCGACCGTGAAACCTTTTCCCTTGAGCGCCTTCTCAGCCTCGTCGACCTTGTCGACAATCAGTCTCAGGATGCCGAAGTCAGCCGTGTCGGCCACCGACAGCGCCCTGATATTGATATTGTTCTCTGCAAGTATGGATGTTATTTCAGCCAGGCGTCCCGATTTGTTTTCAAGAAACACCGCAATCTGTTCTACCCGCATGATCTTCTCCCGAACTCAGATTTTACGATTGTCAATGACCCGCTGCGCTTTTCCTTCGCTGCGCTGTATGGCGCGGGGATTCACCAGCTTGACCCGGCAGGTCACCCCGAGTATGTCTTTGACATCTCTGGTTATGCGTTTGGTAAGCGCCTCGAGGCCTTTGATTTCATCGCTGAACAGGGAATCGCTTACCTCGACCTCAACGGTCATGGTATCCATGGTACCTTCCCGCTCCACGATGATCTGATAATGGGGTTCCACCCCTTCTATTCCCATCAGCACGTGTTCGACCTGGGACGGGAAGACGTTGACTCCTCTGATGATCAGCATATCATCCGAGCGGCCGGTGACCTTCTCCATGCGCACCAAAGTGCGGCCGCAGTTGCAGGTCTCGTAATGGAGGCTGGTGATATCTTTGGTCCGGTAGCGGATGACCGGAAAAGCCTCTTTGGTCAGGGTGGTGAAAACCAACTCGCCCCTCTCGCCCGGAGGCAGTGTGGCGCCGGTCTGGGGATCGATGATTTCCGGCAGGAAGTGATCTTCGAAAATGTGCATCCCGCCGCTGGAGGTCAGGCATTCCTGGGCTACCCCGGGACCGATAACTTCTGAGAGGCCATAGATATCGACCGCTTTCAGGTTCAGCTTGTGTTCCACCTCTTCACGCATGTTCTCGCTCCACGGCTCAGCTCCAAATATGCCGACCCGCAGGGAGAGCGACGATGGATCTATGCCCATTTGATCCATGGCATCGGCCAGATTCAGTGCATAGGAGGGAGTGGACATGAGAATGGTGGAGCCGAAATCTTTCATGATGGTGATCTGCCGCTTCGAGTTGCCCCCGGAGACCGGGATAACCGTCGCCCCAAGCTTTTCAGCCCCGTAGTGGGCCCCGAGACCGCCGGTGAACAGACCGTAGCCGTAGGCGTTATGAACCATATCGCCTTTGGTGGCTCCGGCACTCGCCAGGGCCCGGGCCATCATGTTGGCCCAGGTGTCGATATCGTTTCTGGTATAGCCGACCACCGTCGGCTTGCCGGTGGTGCCCGAGGAGGCGTGGACCCGGACAACGTCGTCGAGCCCCATGGTGAACATCCCGAAGGGATAGTTTTCCCGCAGATCCTCTTTGCTGGTGAAGGGCAGTTGCTGCAGATCCTCGAGCCCCTGTATGTCTTCGGGTTTGATCCCGGCCGCAATCATCTTCTGCCGGTAGGGCTCGACCTTTCTGTAGACCCTGTTTATCAATGACTGCAGCCGCTTCAACTGGATCGATTCCAAGCCGACCCGCGGCAGGGTTTCTATTTCTTCTTCCCAATAGATTGTCGACATCTCTCTTTTCTCCTGTCCTGAAGAAATCTCCGCTTACTCACCTCCGGCAGCTCTGCCGCCGGCAAAGGCCTTCATGTTCTCTTTCAGAAATCGCTGCGGCACCCGCTGTTCGATAATCGATTCAAACACCGTCGCTTCGACATCGAGGTGCACTGACAAGGCCCCCACCAGGGCGACATTGGCGGTGCGCACCTCACCAGCTTCTTTGGCGATGGCAAAGGCATCGACGCCGATAACCCTGATATCTCTTTTGCTCAGCTCATCCAGCACATTTTCAGGATACACCGCCTGGCCCGTTGCCACCGATGGGGGAAGAATTTTCTGGGTATTGACTATGACGGTACTGTCCTGCTTCAGATAAGGCAGGTAACGCACCGCCTCCATCATCTCAAAAGCCATCTGGATATCTGCTGTGCCGGGATCGATCAACGGAGAATAAACCCGCTCCCCGTACCTGAGTTGCGCTGTCACCGAGCCGCCCCTCTGGGCCATGCCGTGAACCTCGCTTTTTTTGACGTCATAGCCTGCCTGCAGCAGGGCCTCGGCGGTCAACTCACTGGCCAGCAGGATGCCCTGTCCGCCCACTCCTGAAAACAATATATTTCTAATCACACTCATCGTGTCGGCTCTCCCCTGGTGATGGCATTGAATTTACACAGTGACGCACATTGCCCGCAGTCATTGCAGAGCACTTCGTCAATTCTGGAGTAGCCTTTCTGGCTCTTCTTGTACCCTCTGGCCTCTGCCTCTCCCTCCTCGAACACGGTCCAGCTTATGGCCGGGCAGCCAAGCCTGATGCAGGAAGTGCAGCCGACACAATTGTCGATGTTGGTGTAATAGGAGACCGGCTTGCGCAGCTTCATGTCCGGCAGCAGCACACAGGGCGCCTGGGCAATGATGACGGACATCTCGTCACGCTCCACCTCTTCTTTGATTACCTTGCGGCATTCGGGAACGTCATGGGGGTCCAGCAGCCGAACGTGCTTGACCCCGCAGGCCCGGCACAGGGCCTCAAGGTCGAGTTCCTGGGCGGCCTCTCCCCGTATTGTCGAACCGGAAGAAGGGTTGGGCTGCTGGCCGGTCATCGCGGTGATGCGGTTGTCGAGAATGATCAGGGTTGCGGCCGAGCCGTTGTAGACCGAGTTGATGAGCCCGGTAATGCCTGAGTGTACAAAGGTCGAATCACCGATAACCGACACCACCCGATCGTGGGCCCCCTCACCGAGGGCTTTGACCATGCCGTGGGCCATCGGGATCGAAGCCCCCATGCAGACCGTCGAGTCCAGAGCGTTGAGCGGCGGCAGAAAGCCCAGGGTATAGCAGCCGATGTCGCCGGACACGAAGACCTTCTTCATCCGCGACAAGGTAAAGAAGATACCGCGATGAGGACAGCCCGCACACATGTTTGGCGGCCGGGGTGGCAGCTCCACCGGCTCGTAAAGATCCTTGGGTGCCCGTTGCGGGTCGATCGACTTCTTCACCACGGCAGTGTTGAGTTCGCCTATGGCGGGGATCAGGTCTTTGCCGTGACAGTCGATCCCCATCGCCTTGATCTGGGTTTCTAGAAACGGGTCGAGTTCCTCGACCACATAGAGCTCCTCGACCGAGGCGGCAAAATCCCTGATTTTCTTCTCTGGCAGCGGCCAGCACATGCCGAGCTTCAACACGGCCGCCTCGGGAAAGGCCTCCTTTACGTAAAGATAGGATACGCCCGAGGTGATGAAGCCGCGTGTGCTGTCGCCATCTTCGATCACATTGAAATCGGCCGTTTCGGCTATCTCTTTGCATCTCATCATGCGCTCTTCAACGACCACCCTGCGCCTGCGCGCCATGGCCGGCAGCATCACGAACTTCTCCGGGTGTTTCTCGATCTCCGGCTTGTCCGTCGGAGCAGCCACCTCTCCGCGCTGAACCACGCCCTTGACATGGGCTATCCTGGTGGTGATCCGCAACAGCACAGGCGAATCAAGCTCTTCCCCGAGCTCGAAGGCACGCTTCAGAAATTCCTTGGCCTCGGCTGGATCGGAGGGCTCAAGCATGGGTATTTTAGCTGCCAGGGCGTAGTTGCGGTTGTCCTGCTCGTTCTGGGAAGAATGCATATCGGGATCGTCCGCGGTGAGCACCACGATTCCCGCTCTGCCGCCAGTATAAGAGGCGGTAAACAAGGGATCGGCGGCCACGTTGAGGCCGACATGCTTCATGGTGGCCAGGGCCCGTCCGCCGGCAAAGGAAGCGCCGATGGCCACTTCAAGCCCCACTTTCTCGTTGGGAGCCCATTCGGTGTATACCGTGTCATAGGTGGAGAGATACTCCATTATCTCCGTGGACGGTGTGCCAGGATATCCGGAGGCGACCACTACTCCCGCTTCATAAGCGCCAAGTGCGATGGCCTCGTTGCCTGACATCCAGGTCGAATTGTTTTGTGCTCGTGCAGTCATCAGTTACCTGTGATTCTTTAGTGTTTTTTGGGTTTATTGCTCCATGCCCCGCGGCAGAAAGGCCTGTCTGGCGGTTGCTTAAGGCAATCTGCAAAACTACTCCGAAAACATTGTTCCAGGCAAGGGTTTTTTCCCTGAAGAAGCGCCGGCCGAGGCAAATCAATCACTACGATAAAAGGACCTTTTCTTGTTCTTACAGGGGTACGCTGCTAGATCAGAACTTCAGGTCAAGATCCTGGGGCGCGGAAAAATTGTATCACAACCAGGCGGTAACTATTCCGGGGATAAACTCTGACCGTGCACCGCAGAGATCGAGCGGAAAAACAATTTTTCAAGGGAGCTACAAATCGATTGTTTCGGCCCTGACATGGATTATAATGAAACCGCACCAGTTGAAAACTATCCTATACTCATTCACCCACCAATCGGAGGCAGCCACATGTACGTCGGCAGCATAATGCACACCAACCTGATAACCGTATCCCCCAAAGCAACCCTGGTGGAAGCCAAGGAACTGATTGACAAATGGGCCATCGATCACCTCCTGGTTTTAAGCGCCAAGGGCAAACTGGTGGGCATCCTCTCCGACAGGGATCTGAAGCAGAACTGGGCATCCCCGGCCAATACCCTGAGCACTCACGAACTGGGCTACCTGCTGGAAAAAATTCTGGTCGAGATGATCATGATCAAAACGGTGGTGACCATTACCACCGAGACCACCATCGAACGGGCCGCCTTCATTATGCAGAGCAACAACATCAGTGCCCTGCCGGTTCTGGAAAACGATGACCTGGTCGGCATTATCACCAGTACCGATGTGATGGAGGTGCTGCTTCAAGCCATCGGCATGAGCGAGGAGTCGGTGCGGATCTCAGTGCTGGTCAAGGACAGGATCGGGGCCATCGCCGATGTCAGTGCAATTCTGCGAGATAAGGCAATCAATATCCAGAGCATGATCACGCTGCCGATGCCCAACTATCCCGAAATCAATCAGCTGGTGCTCAGACTCTCCGGCGACGACGGCCCCCGGGCCGTGGCGCTGCTCAACAAGAATCACTTCAAGGTCCTGACCCGCTATGTCAAAGACCTCACCCCGTACCTCCCCGATCTTGCCGGCTGACTGCCGCGGCGGTCGCCGCCGGTACGCTCAACCCGTGCTGGCGGCGAGTTGCTGCAGCAGACGATCATCAAACTCCGCGAGAGTGTTGAGAAGCAGATCTGTAACACTGAAGTCATGATCGGCTGCCATGGGCCGCAAGAGCCTGCTTCCTCGCCTGCCAGTGCGTTGGCTCCGAATCGACCAGAGTGCCGTCCCTATCGAAAACCATTGTTCTGATCGTCTTCTTCTCAACCCTTCCCTGTTCCGAGAGCAGTGTGGGTCGCTGTCGTTTCAATTACCAGTACCATGACCGCAGGCTCTGACAGCAGAAAAGTCCAGTTTGACCAGGCTGAACTTTTCGGCGATCGAGGTTGACATGACTTTGTCCAAGTACTTATGTTTGCCACTCATCATTAATCAATCTGACAACGAGGAATCTATGTGGAAATCAATCGCGGCGGCGGCACCTGATGCTATTTTCGGACTCACTGAAGCCTTCAAGCAGGACACCAATCCCAACAAGGTCAATCTTGGTGCTGGCGTCTATAAAGACGACCAGGGGATTACGCCGATTTTGGAGAGTGTCAAGAAAGCCGAACGGCTCCTTCTGGAGGAGGAGCAAACTAAGAGCTATCTGCCCATATCCGGTGATCCGCTCTACACCTCCTGCGTGCAGCGGCTGCTGTTCGGAGAGCACAGTGCAGTGATCAATTCCGGCCGGGCAGTGACCGCACATGCTCCCGGAGGTACCGGCGCACTGCGCATCGGTGGTGAACTCATCCAGAAATTCATCCCGGGCGCCACCATATGGATCAGCTCGCCCACCTGGGCAAACCACCACGGCATTTTCGGAGCAGCCGGATTCAAACTGAAAAGCTATCCGTACTACAACCGCGACACCAAAGGCCTTAATTACGACGAATTCTTAGCTACATTGGCCGAGGTGCCGGCCGGCGATGTGGTACTGCTGCATGGCTGCTGCCACAATCCCACCGGCGTCGACCTGGAACCTGACCAATGGAAAGAGGTCGCAGCTCTGGCTGCCGATAAAGGCTGGATCGGTTTTCTCGACTTCGCCTATCAGGGCTTCGGCGACAGCGTCGACCAGGACCGCAGCAGCGTCAACGCCTTTGCAGCGGCCGGCCCTGACTTCTTCGTAGCCAGTTCCTTTTCCAAAAACTTCGGCCTCTACAATGAGCGCACCGGAGCCATTACGGTGATCAGCTCGAGCGCGCAGGAAGCAGCCGTGGCCCAAAGCCACCTGGATCTCACGGTACGGGTCTGCTACTCCAATCCCCCCGCCCACGGCGGGTTGATCGTCAAAACTGTACTCTCCAACCCGGAGCTTGAACAGAACTGGCGCCGGGAACTCGAAGGGATGTGCAGGAGAATCATCTCCATGCGATCGGCACTCGTGGAAGGGCTGGCAAGCCGGGGAGTTGACCAGGATTTTTCCTATATCAGGCAGCAGCGCGGCATGTTTTCCTTCAGCGGCCTGGCCGATGACACGGTCGCCTGGCTGAAAGAACACAAAGGTATATACGTGGTAGGCGGCGGCCGCATCAATGTGGCCGGCCTGACCACCAGTAATATCGACTATGTCTGCGATTCGATCGCCGAAGCTCTGCAGAGCTGATATAAGCTTAAAGAATAGGCCGACACCCTGATCAGAGTGTCGGCCTAGATGGTGCTGGATTTGTCTTGCCAGGCTAGGGCTTTCTGCTGCTAAACACCAGCTTGCCTCCCATATGACCGGCAATTCCGGCTCCCGCAACGCAGACCAGGCAGATGAGCAGGTAAGTCCAGCGCCCCGGCGACGCGGCCACGCCAGGCTCCACCAGACGCCAGATCACCATGGCCACGAGCGTGGCACAGACAACGATGGTGCCACCGATCTTAACGCCGAATATTGTGGTTTTCGCCCCTTTGTAGCGCTCCTGCCAGGCGATATATCCAGTGACAATCACAAAAGGCATGTTGATCAGCACAAAAACCAGACTGTAAAAAGCGGCCTGCTCGAAGCTGGTGATCCCCAGTACGGTGCCGATCGCCAGAAAGATAAGAGCGAGCGGCAGGACGCCGTTGGGGGTATGCACCGCGATGGGGTGCAGATGATGCTTCATGACCATTTTCCGGAACAGGCTTGGGGCGGGTTTCTTCCCTGCCGCACCGGTCTCAGGCTCCAGAACGACCTCGGTGAGCGTTTTCTCCTCCTTCTCGACAATCTCTTTGAAGTATTCGGGGCCGGCTCCGCACACCGGACAAGAGTCAGGTGGTGCGGGCCCTTCGTGGATATAGCCGCATAAAGTGCATTCCCATTTTTTCAGCTCAGTCGAAGATGTCGGGGCGGCCGGTTTTGCGGCCGGCTCAGGCGCTGAGTCGGGCTGCACTTCAGCTGCCGTATCGGCTTGCTCCTCGGGCTGGGCCTCTGACTGCGCCTCGGCTTCGGCTGGTGCCTCCTCAGCGCTGTCGACGACCTCCTTGAAATATTCCGGACCGGCTCCGCATAATGGACACTCATCCGGCGGAGCATCGCCTTCATGGATATAGCCGCATATCGTACATTCCCATTTTTTCATCCGTCGAGCCTCCGCAATAATTCTCAAGATTTGAAATTACGCTGTAATGCCACCACGATGGTTCATTTTTACTCCAGTGATGTGCATATGTCAATTTTTGCTTCCTGATACCCGGAGCTCACAGTTCGCCACGCTCTCCGCTGTCGATCTCATCCATTTTTATCTGGGCCTCCTCCCAGCGCTTCATCCACCGATCAAGCCTGCGGGTGCAGTCGTTGTAGCGTTCGTTTACCTCCGACCAACCGGCGCTGTCCTGGTAGAGTTCAGGATCGGCGAGTTTGGCCTCGAGCTCCTCCTTGAGCAGCTCGAATTTTTCCACTTTCTTCTCCGTCTCGGCCAGTTTTTTCAGCCACGGTCCGGCCAGCTGCCGGCGCCTTTCCCGCTTCAGCGCCTCCTGGCGACGTCTCTCTTTTCTGCTCGCCTGACCAGTTTTGTTATTCTTCTCCGACTCCGCCGCGCTGTTGACCGTGGCCGCTTCCCTTTGGGCCAGCCGTTGCTGGCGATCAACATATTCGGCGACCGTACCGTCGAACAGGGTCGCCTTACCATCTTTAATCTCCAGCACTTTGTTTACAAAACAATCGACGAAGTAGCGGTTATGGGAAACCACAACGATGGTTCCGTCGTATTGGCGCATCGCTTCCTGAAGCACTTCCTGGGAGAGCATATCGAGGTGGTTGGTCGGTTCGTCGAGCAGCATGCAGTTGGCCGGCACGGCAATCATCCGGGCCAGCGCCAGCCTGCTTTTCTCGCCGCCGGACAGGACCGCTACCTTTTTGTCCACATCCTCGCCCCTGAAAAGAAAGGCGCCGAGTAATGATCTCATTCGGGTCATGGTCATGTCCCCGGCCACGTGGGAGAGGCTCTCGAGCACGGTAAAATCGGGGGCCAGTTCCTGGGCCTGATGCTGGCCAAAATAGGTCAGCTGGACACCGCTGCCTACCCGTATGGAGCCACTGTCGTAGCGCAGCTGGCCGGCCAGAATTTTGAGCAGGGTTGATTTGCCGGCCCCGTTGACCCCAACCATCGCCACCTTGTCTCCCCGCTGCAGGTGGAGATCAACCTGATCGAAGACCTGGGAATCGTCGTAGCTTTTGGCAATCGACTCGACCATCAGGACGTCCCGCCCTGAGTGGGGTGCGGGCGGAAAAGAAAAGTGTATGGAGTGCTCCTCCTCGGCCAGTTCGACCAGTTCAAGGCGGTCGAGCTGCTTGAGTTTTGACTGGACCTGTCGGGCCTTGGTGGATTTCGCCCGGAACCGTTCGACAAAGCGCATGGTCTGTCGGATCTGGGCCTGCTGGTTGTCGTAGGACGCTTTCTCGATCCTCCGCCGCTCCTCTTTGTCCTCGATATAGTTCGAGTAGTTCCCTTTATAGGCGGTCAGGCGGCCGAGACTGAGTTCCCATGTCTGAGTCGTTGTTCTATCCAGAAAGGTGCGGTCATGGGAGATGATCACCAGGGCGCCGTGGTAGGTCTGCAGAAATGACTCGAGCCAGGTAAGAGAGTCAAGATCGAGATGGTTGGTCGGTTCATCCAGCAAGAGCAGCGACGGCGATTGGAGAAGCATCTTAGCCAGCAACAGGCGCATGATCCAGCCTCCGGAAAAAGAGGAAACCGGTTTCTGCAGATCGTTCGTGCTGAACCCGAGCCCGAAGAGAACCTTCTCCGTCTGGGTCCTGATCGTGTATATGTCGCTGCTGTCCAGCATCTGCTGAATGCGGCCCTGGCGTTCCAGAAGGTCTTCGAACTGTTCATCCTGCGTGGCGCTGCTGCTCAGGCTTTCATTCAGCCGATCGGCCTCCTGCTGCAGTTTCAACAGCTCGGCAAAGGCCTGAACCGCTTCCTCGTAGAGGGTTCGTCCGGAACTGATCAGGGCCGGTTCCTGGGGAAGATAGGCGACGGAGAAGAGCTTCGCCCTGCTCACCACACCGTCATCGGCAGCAACCTCCTCGGCCATAATTTTCATCAGGGTCGATTTGCCCGTGCCGTTGACCCCCACCAGGCCGACCCGGTCGCCGGAGTGAACGACGACGGAAACATCTTTGAACAGATGCTTTTCACCGTAACGGATATCGAGATGATTAATCGAGAGCATCTACAGCTTTTAGTTATTATTCCATGTGGTTATTAACGCAACTCAGGTATCCGGCCCAGAACAGCTCGTCGGGGACCGACGTGCACTACGCCCCGCCAGAGACATCATGCCGACAAGCCTGCCCATGATAATATTCTTTTCATAAATTAAAAGGCCAGGATCTCCATAATCTGCATACCGGCAGAAAATGGGCGGTGTTTATTATCAATAATTGAGGACGCGCACTCTTCTTGGACCGGCAGTCAAGCCGATCCACTGGTTATGCTCGAAAGCCTGCTCGAGGCTGCTTCATGTGAGCCTGTGGGAGAAAATTCGGAATAGATTTAAGAGATAAATCGATACACCTGTTGCGCCGAAACCTGTATGTCGATGCCTTGATTACAACGCACGGTGCACCCTTCACAAGTGGCGCAAAGCCGTATATTTGATAGTACAGCCCGGCCGTTGCTGAGCGCCAGGTCCCTGTCGTCATAGCCCTCCACGTACATCCTGGTTCTCGCCACATCCAGCCCCCCCACCCCGTAACGGCACTGATCTATACAGCTTGAACAGAACGAGCAGGCCCTGCCGACCAGATCTTTGCGGAAATTTTCAAGTCTCACCACATCGGCGAGGTCTATTTTACGGCTCGCTGCCTCAAGATTTTCAGCGATCATTTTCTTACTGAGCATGCCGGGAACAGCCACGTGAACGCCTGGCTTATTGATGACATATCGCAAGGAGGCCTGGTGCGGGGTAAGTTCCGGGGCATCTTTGTCTTTGAACCCGCCGTTTTGCGTTTTCATGGCGATAATTCCGACGCCCGCAGCAGCAGCTTTCTCTATGGTGTCGAAAAGTTTCTTGGGAGATCTGAAATTAACGGCAACCAGCACCGCATCGTAAAAGCCATCCTCCACCACGGCTTCAAGTACCTCAGTCTGATTGCTGTGAGTCGTGACCGCAGTAAACCTGAGCTTGCCCTCCTGTTTCATCTTGGTCAAAACGTCCTGGACGTCTTTTCGGACCACCTGCTCCCTGGATCTCAGATTATGAAGCTGCATGAGATCGATACGCTGAACTCCGAGTGAGGCGAGACTTCGATCAACCGATCTCCTCATTCTGGACTCTTTGGCGATGTGAACCTTGGTCGCGATAACGACCCGGTCGCGAATTCCGGCCACCGCTTTGCCCACCACTTTTTCATTGCGGCCGCCCATATAGCAGTCCGCTGTATCGATGTAATTAATTCCCAGCTCCAGGCCGTGCCGTATAATAGCGGGGTCGGATACCTGCATGGCACCATAGCCGAGTACCGCTACCTCCACCCCGGTTCGGCCAAGTATCCTCTTAGGCAGCAGGTCCGACTGACCGGCCCGGGTGCGATGAGGAAAAAGAGAGTAGACCAGCGAAGCACATGTTCCTTTTAACAGATCACGCCTTTTGAGCAGCATGGGAACTCCTGTATGATCGAGGGAATCGACTTGAGCGTGTGCGGCGGTGATACATCATCGCCTCACAAATTCTCAACGATTTGTCTGATGGTCTTCTTCATGCCGTCGGTGGGCTTACCATCATCGGCGGTGTTCCAGATCACCCCATTTTTCCAGAGCAGTAAGTGCGCGACACCTTTTTCCTTTAAGGCTCTATAGCGGAGCTCAGCTCTTTCTTCAGACTCCAGAACAACAGCTGAGTAAGAATTGCCATCCTTGCCGACCCACGAATATCCGGGCCCCGTTTCCAGATCATAATCTATGTGTTCAGGATGATAATTTACCTCACATGGGTTCCTGGCGTTCAATTGCAAAATTTCCAGAGTGGAGGGCAAAGGGGAGCGTTCAGGTACGTGCTCTGAAAAATGTTTCAGAAAATCTGCCACAAGGGCACTGCCGTTGTTCGTGTTGTCGCTGATATCAAGGTTGATTCTCAAAAAGTACTGCCCCCACAGTGCATACTGGGTGTATTCGTCTGCAAGGACCGTGGCGCCGTGGATTGTCAGTTCTTCACCATCGCACCCTGAGTACAATCGGAAGAGTCCGTAGGCGTTGATTGGTTCGCCCAGATCGAGAATATCCACAGAAACATAGTCTCCACTGCCATTTTCATAGGAGACAAAGCTGAGGCTCAGAGCTCCGTAGCGGATCAGGAGCTCCGCCTCTCCATTTACATGCTCGAACATGTTATCCGGGGACCACGCCTTCACCTCGCCGGTTATGGTCAGAGCCGGATCGGTTCCAATTGACTCCGGGAAGCTATCGACAGGGTTGGGGTATCCTGTGCAAGGTACCGCCAACAGGGCACATAGAATGGCTGTAACAAGAATCTTCATGGGCAGATCTGCGGCTGAGTTATCGGTCCTTTATTGCCTGAAAGTATAACGAGTGGGCTCCAACTGTGCTAAGCTTTTTCTTGTCAGCCTGGCCTCTTTTCGGTTGTGTGCCCCTGACACCTCCGCTACTCGGGTGCCAGAGGACCACGTTTACAATGGTCTAGAAAGATTGCGATTGCCGGTTCATTTGTACAACGCCCGGCCCAGAACTACGGCCTTGTTAATCATTTCCAACAGGTGGTAAAGTTAGTGCTGATCAAGGCCCACCTGTTTTTGCAGACAAAGATGTTGATCCAAATACGACAGGCGTGAGGGGAATTCACCAATGGCAGAAGTAACAACCTACTATTTAGAGATGTCATCACCTGCTTCATTGAAAAGTAAAGATAATCCTAAAGGTATAGTCGTCTCAGAATGTTCAACAAAGCAGTTTGAATTTAATAAATTTCTCTATCGTTTTATCGGGGAGAAATGGCTGTGGACTGACAAACTCTCATGGAACGACCGGCACTGGCAAGACTATGTCGAACAAGATTCCCTGCGAACCTTTGTAGCCTATTCCGGAGGCTCCATAGCCGGCTACTTTGAACTGCTAAGAGAAAGTGACGAGGTGGAGATTATTTATTTCGGCCTGGCAGAACCGTTTATAGGCAAGGGCCACGGGGGCTACCTGCTGACAGAAGCGATCAAGGCGGCCTGGAATTGGGAGAATGTTGAAAGAGTGTGGGTTCACACCTGTTCTTTGGATCACCCGAGTGCGCTGCAGAATTATTTATCCAGAGGAATGAAAATATACAAAACTGAGACTGCTGACGCCTCCTTTGCTTCAGGCTCGCTGCGACGCAACAATTAACCGAATATTCCCAGAATACTGCGGACCAAAGCAGCGCCGATATAGACAAAAATCCCCCCGAAGAAGACGATGGTGGAGATAAAGCCGAGGATCATGAACACCATTCCCATCTCCGGATGGTTCTCTAAATCCTTTCTGTAATAGGCTGCGATAACAATTAGAGCCGAAAACAGCACTCCGAGCGTTACCATCCATATATCTCGAACCAATTCCATCTGGGCATCATAACAGACACCAAGGATTATTATTTGACCAATTTTGTCCCTTAGTCTTGTCTTGTCAGATCACTATTAGGTCCTCTAGCCCCAAAAAACTGAAAACTACCATTTTCAGAAAAGAGAAATGAATCACCATTGCGTGTCCGAGCGAGGCGATTTTTCCACTCGGTGCGAAAGGCATCGCGTTCCTCTTGAGAAGCATCGTACATCGTTCCTCTGAGTTCGCTCAGTTCTTCTGTGGTCAGCGATTGATAATCGGCAGACAGTCCGATGGCTGGCAAAAGAAGCAGAAAAAGAGTTGAGGAAACCATGGATTTTATCAGGTAGCGGTTCATAATTGCTCTCCTGTGCAATACAAGCCCTTTAGCAGTTTGAGGTGGCAATGTCATGCAGGGCTTCAAAAATCCCCATCGGATCCATATCGTTTGCGGCGGCAATTTCTTTTATATTCATCTCCGCCTCTGCCACTACTCCTCTGTCGCTGAGTCCCTGCAGAGTTCGGCTCAAATTAAGGCCGTACTCAGCGCACGCCTCCGACAGCTTCTTCTTCCCCCAGCCTGATTCGGGAGCATCGGGAAATCTTACAGCGGCAGTTTGGGGACCAGGTTCGGCAGCTAATTTAGCCGGTTGTATGATTTCGTAGATCTGTTGCGGCGATCGATTATTTATCTGGGCAATTACTTTCAGGGTGTCTTGGGGTCCGGTGACCGTTATTCCCGCATTCTTGAGAAGCTCGACACTTTTTTCCAGGTCAAGATTTTCCCGCTTGGCAAACATCTGCAGCGACGATGACTCGGCATGGCCGTAGGGAGGCTCCCCGTAGGTTTCTGAAGCGTTATCTTTGACTGATTCCGAGAAGGCGAGGATGGTGCTCATCGGCGGAATGTTGTAATACGTTCCGATCACAAAGATGGCGGTCAGCACGAGTGCGATATTGAAAGAACCGGTGAATATCTTCACTTGGCGGGCCCTGTTTTTCATATAGGCGACTATGGGCTTCCAGTTGTAGTAGATATGCAGCAGCCCGGCAAAGAGAAAGAGAAAGCCGACCGTGGTGTGCTGGGCGCTCCAGTCTCCCTTGGTAAGTCCAAAGAACTTCCAGTCTGCCCAGTAGGCAACCCGACCTTCGGGCACGACGTAGAGGATGATGGAGTTCAAGATGAGCACTATCAGCGACAGAAGCATGGTCATTGAAGTAATTTTTCTGATGTTCATGGGAAGTCCTCTGTTGTAATTTATGGAAAATGGATTTCCTTTCCACAAATCCAATATGCGTGCCAGTCAGTCGGCAAAATAATTATTTAATTATTTTCTTTACAAAGCGTTTGTTTCCGAGGCGTTATCACGTTGAGAGAAGAAGCTGAGTCAGCCCAGGCCGGTGGATCAGGTGGGTAATTATTACTCAGGTGCGGATCAG
>JAHEER010000103.1 GCA_024640625.1 Desulfobulbaceae bacterium | reverse complement strand
TGGCTGCGCAGTCCACCGGCGAGAAGATTGATCAGGCCTCTGCTCTGGCCGCTGAGGCTGAAATAGATGATGCAGACTCGGGGAGTACGATGATGCATAGTCATATAGCCAGGTCTTCTAACTCACCACTTTCATATGAAATATGGGGTTCCGTGGCCTCATCCACACATGCTGGCTTGGGGTTAACCCTGGTCGGTTGAGGATCTCTAATCAGTTAGGCAGAATTACTGCGCCGGGAGGGTAGTACGTCTGGTCTTACCTCGCTGGGATCCTGCCGGCAGGGAACGGCCTTCAAGGCAGCCACCACGGTTCGGGGACCGTGGTAAAAAAAAGCCGGAACCGCTTTTTCGGCTCCGGCTCTCTCGCAGTCGGTTATTACCGGCTAGTCGTCATATTTCCAGAATGCGTCCTTTTCAGCGCCGCATACCGGACATACCCACTCATCGGGTAGATCTTCCCAAGGGGTGTCGGGATCAACACCGTTTGCAATGTCTCCTTCAGCAGGATCGTACACATAGCCGCATGGACATTCCCATTTCTGCATAACTGCCTCCTTAAAGTAATTAATCTGGTACTATCGATAGTCATTCTCATGTGCCATCGAATATACCCTATTTATATCCGTAGTCAACTATTACATAGCGATAATGGACCCACCAGAGGCTTCAGGTTTTGGCGAATATTTGAAATTAAAACAAATCCTTAAGCGACCCGGGAGATGATCTCCTTGGCGGGTATCAGGGCGGTAGCAGTGGCCGAGACGATGTTGCCGGCAACCCCGGGGCCGTCTCCGGCCATAAACAGTCCCCTGATGTCGGTTTCCAGGTTGTTGTCAGTATCGACCTGGGTAGCGAAGAATTTTATCTCCGGCGCATAGAGCATGGTCTCGTCGTTGGCGACTCCGGGGACGACCTGGTTGAGCTGCTGGAGGCCGTCAACTATGTTGGACAGGATGCGCTCCGGCAGAGCCATAGCGATATCGCCGCAGGTCACATTCTTCAGGGTCGGATCGATATAACTGTTGCGCACCCGGTTCCAGGTCGATCGCCTGCCCCTTTTCAGGTCGCCGTAGCGCTGCAGTATTGGCCTGCCGCCGCCGATCAGGGTGGCTAGCTTGCCGATCGATTCGCCATAGGCCTGGTTGTCTTCGACGGGGTCGTTGAGCACCACCTTGGACAAAAAGGCGAAATTGGCGTTGTCGCTTTTACGGTCCATGTAGGCATGGCCGTTCACGCAGACAAAGTCCTGGTAGTTTTCCAGGGCGACGAAACCGCCAAAATTGGTGCAGAACGTGCGGGTCTGGTCGTCGTACCTGCTGGTCCTGATAAAAAAGGTGGGGTCGTAGATTACCGAACAGATATCCTGCATGATCTCGTTATGCACCTCAACGCGGACACCGACTTCTATGCCGCGCTGGGAGACGTCGATATTGTTTCTGCGGGCGAGTTGGCCCACCCACTCGGCGCCGACTCGGCCCGGGGCCATGATGATGTTCTTCGAGCGGTAAGTTGCTTTATCGGTTACCAGACCAGAAATTTCACCGTTTTCGACGATGATGTCTCTGGCCTCCTCGAGGTGGTGGAAGACGACCCCGCTGTTCTCGATGTACTCGGCCATACCGGCGATATGGGCGGGCAGGTTGTCGCTGCCGAGATGCTTCTGCTTGATAATCAGCAGGTCAATTCCGCTTTTGCGGGCATCCTTGCGTATCTGGTTGGCCAGTTCCATATCGGTGGGGAACACCTTGCCATCCATGCCGAAGCGATTGAAAATCTGTTCGGTTTCATCGATCAGCAGCCTGGCTTCGGCCTCCGGAAGAAACTGGGTTAAATCGGTCTTGCCGAGTTTGTGGATAAAGTTGAGCTTGCCGTCAGAAAACAGTCCCGCACCGCCAATGCCGCAGAGAATGTTGCATGGTTTGCATTTCATGCAGCCGTTCTCTTTGATGGGACACTTGCGTTTCAGCGGCGCATTGCCTTTGTCCAGCAGCAGCACGCTGAGCTTCGAATTTTCCGCCAGATAATAGGCCCCGAAGAGCCCGGCCGGGCCGCCTCCGACGATAATGACGTCGAAGTCTGTTTGTACTGATTGTGCCATTTATACCAATGAGTGGTTGACTGACTGCCTTAGTCTTGAGATTCCTCCTCAGGCGCCGCTTTCTCCACCGGGAGCCCAAAACCCATGCGTACCTTGGTCTCGATTTCGCGCATCATCTCGGGGTGATCGAGCAGAAACTGTTTGGCATTCTCCCTTCCCTGTCCGATGCGCTCGTCAAGATAGGAATACCAGGCACCGCTCTTGTCGACGATATCCTGTTCAACGGCGAGATCTAAAATGTCGCCTGAGGCGGAGATGCCCTCGCCAAAGATGATATCGAATTCCGAAGTCTTGAAGGGCGGGGCAACCTTGTTCTTCACCACCTTGACCCTGGTGCGGTTGCCAATGGCTTCCTGGCCGTCCTTGATCTGACCTATCTTCCTTATGTCAAGACGGATTGAGGAATAGAATTTAAGGGCGTTGCCGCCGGTGGTCGTTTCCGGATTGCCGAACATGACGCCGATTTTCATTCTAATCTGGTTGATGAAAATCAGGATGGTGTTCGAACGGTTTAATACGCCGGTGAATTTGCGCATGGCATGGGACATCAGGCGGGCCTGCAAGCCGACGTGAGAATCTCCAACGTTTCCGTCAATTTCGGCCCGGGGCACCAGGGCAGCCACCGAGTCGATGACGATGGTGTCGACGCCGCCGGAGCGAATCAGTATTTCGGCGATTTCCAGGGCCTGCTCACCGAAGTCAGGTTGTGAGACCAGCAGATCATCGATATTGACCCCCAGGCGCTCGGCATAGCTCGTATCCAGGGCGTGCTCGGCGTCGATGAAGGCAGCCTGACCGCCGCGCTTCTGGGCCTCGGCGATGGCATGGAGGGCGAGGGTGGTCTTGCCGCTGGACTCCGGCCCATAGATTTCGGTGACTCTTCCCCGCGGCAGACCGCCGACACCCAGGGCGATGTCAAGGCTCAAAGCCCCGGTGGGGATGGCAGGCACCAGTTCGGCTTCCCGGGAGCCAAGCCGCATGATCGAGCCTTTTCCAAACTGCCGATGGATCTGGTTGAGTGCGTTTTCCACACTACTCTTTCTATTCTTATCTGATGCTTGCATGGACGCTCCTAATTTGTAATTGTGGTGGTCAATCTGTTTTTGAGAACAACCGTTAAGATATAAAAAGAAGTGGCAGAAACATCAAGATCGATTACCTGATCTGCCATCAGACTCGGAAATAATCGCCAAGGTAAAGCCTCAGCATGTTCAGTCCGGCCTGAGCCGCACTGGATTGGATTCGGTGGCGATTTCCAGAGAACGAAAATTTTTCGACCTGCGCTCCCTCTCGGCTGCTGATCCCGATGAAGACGGTGCCGACCGGCTTTTCCTCGGTACCTCCGTCCGGGCCGGCAATGCCGGTTACCGAGAGTCCGATTCCTGCACCGCACCGTTGCCTGATGCCGATGGCCATGGCTTCGGCCGTTTCTCTGCTGACGGCACCGCACCTCTCGAGGGTGGTCGAGTGGACGCCAAGCAGCTTCTCCTTGAGTTCGTTGGCGTAGGCCACGGCTCCCCCGAGAAAATATCTGGAACTGCCAGGAATTTTTGTGATCCGGTGGGCAATGAGTCCCCCGGTACAGGATTCCGCCACTCCAAGCGTTAGCTTCACCTGGAGCAGTTGTTCCCCTACAAGGGCTTCAAGTTCCTCTCCCTCTCGTCCATAAACAGCGCCGCCGAGGATCTGCTCGAGTCCCTGGCAGGCGCTCTCGAATAGTTCTCCACCCGCCTGACCCTGTGTGGTTCTGAGCATGATGCTGAGGTGAACATCGGGGTACACCGGGTAATAGCCGATCTTGATCTGCGGAGGAAGATTGGACTTTTTTATTCTGCGGTTGATCTCCGATTCGGCCAGGCCGAACACCTTGTAAATACGCTGCAAGGTCTGTAAAACCGAACCTTCCTGCCAGGCCATGAGTTTGGGCAGTACAATCCGATCCATCAAATCCTTCATCTCCTCAGGCACACCGGGCAGAAAGAAAATGGGAGTATTGTCGTGCACGAGCTGATAGCCGGCAACTCGTGATTCCGGCTCGAGCGATTGGGCGCCGCCGGGAAGCCAGGCCAGTTTCTCCAGGGGATTGTGCTGGGATATCTTGCGGCTGGAGAGGTGCTCCCTGATCCAGGCGAGGATGGCCAGATCAGGCATGGTAGGTCGATTGAGTGCCTGGGATACCGCCTCGTTAGTGATATCGTCGTCGGTGGATCCGAGGCCGCCGGTGACGATGATAAAATCGACCCGGCCGATGGCCTGGAGCAGTGCCTGGCCGATAAGCTCGGGAGAGTCACCGATGGTGCTCATGGCATGGATAGTGTGGCCGGCATCGAACAGTTTTCTGGCGGCATAGCCGCTGGTGGTGTTCATTATTCTACCGGAGGTGAGTTCGTCACCTATTGCAATAATTTCGCCGATCATCTCCTACACGATCCGGGCCGAGACAGAGTCAGTCAAGAGCTCGGTGAGTTCCACGGTGACCGGTTCTCTGGGTAGATTCTGGGGTATATCCGTCACGATGGGAATATAGTTGTCAGTATAGCCTTTTAGTGTATCACCGGAATGCTTTTCCGTCTCCAGAAGCGCTGTTCTTCTAGAATTAATGAAACGGCGGTAAAAAGCTCGACTTTTTTCACGCCCCAGGGTGCGCAGTATCACCACCCGGCGCTGTTTTGCAGCGCTGTCAATGTGCTCGTCAAACGAGGCGGCCTGAGTGCCGGGCCGTTTGGAAAATGGAAAAATATGGAGATAGGTGGCATCGGTGGAGGCTACGAGCTCTCTGCTGTTGTCGAACATTACCTCACTTTCGCCAGGGAATCCGACCATGACGTCGTAGCCGATCGCCGCCTCGGGGAGGGCTGTTCGACACCTGTCGACAACCGCTTTGAACTGCTCTCTGGTGTAGCGCCGGTTCATTCTTTTGAGTACCTCATTGTCACCGCTCTGCAATGGTATATGCAGGTGCGGCATGAGATTATCGGCTGCGCTCATCAATCCCAGCAGTGCGGGGCTGATTTCCAGCGGCTCGATGGAGGAGAGCCTGAATCGTATCGAAGGGTAGCTCTGACATAATCTATCAAGTAGCCCGACGATATTACAATTCTCTGACAGGTCCAAACCGTAGCGACCGACATGGATGCCGGTAACGACGATTTCTCGGTGTCCCGCCTGCTCGTACATCATTACCTGGCGCTCCACCTCGGCGAGCGGCAGGCTCCGGCTTGGTCCCCTGGCATAGGGCACGATACAATAGCTGCAGAAACTCTCGCAGCCGTCCTGAACGCGCAGATAGGCCCTGGTCCTGCCCTCGAACCTGTCGACCTGCAGCGGGGCTATGCGGTGCAGCCCGCCAATTTCACTCATCGGTCGAGACGGCGGGGCTGGCTGACCGGTCAGCAGTTCAGCCACGAGGCTTTCTTTGGCATCGTTGCCGGCCACCACCAGTCGAGCCGGATCGATTTCCGGGAGGCGAGACAATTCTTCCTGCTCCAGTTGGGCGTGGCAGCCGGTGACCACCACCGTGGCCCGGTCATTGCGCCGCAGTGCTTGTCTGACTTGGCGCCGCGACTCGCTGCCGGCTTTGGCGGTGACGGTACAGGTGTTGACGATAATGAAGTCGGCTTCCTCCAGAACAGAAGTGACGGCAACCCCATGCTGCTCCAGCTGGCTTTTGAAGGCGGCGGTCTCAAATTGATTGACTTTGCAGCCGAGGGTACTTAGATAGGCCTTCTTCATTGCTGTCGCCAATTTATGGAACAGTTGTTTGAGCGGAGATTTCTGCTGAGCCAATCACCCGACCGTTGTCGTAGAGCACCGCATACTGACCGGGGCTTATGGCCCGCTGCGGCTGGTCGAATTCAAGCTCGAGGCAACCATGGTCTATTTTTCTCACGATTGCCGCCGCTCCACGGTGGGTGGAGCGTATCTTCACCTTGAACCGGTCGCCGGCGGCGGGAGGGGAAGAGACAAGCCAGTTCGGCGCTAGCCCTTTGACGACAGTGGCCTGCAGTTCCTCGTTCTTGCCGATTATGAGCCGGTTCGTGGCGGCGTCGAGTCCACAGACGTACCAGGGTGAATGGTCGGGGAGGCCAAGCCCCCGCCTCTGCCCCACCGTGTAGCGGTGTAACCCCAGGTGAGTGCCGATTTGCTCACCATCAAGGGTGACGATTGGGCCCGGTTCCATGCCGCTGCCGAGTTCGGCGTCCAGGTACTCGGCGACGCTGGTACCTTTGAGAAAGCAGACGTCCTGACTTTCCTTACCCCTGAAATCGAGAAAACCGTGCGACTCAATGAACCGATAGGTATCTTCCTTATGCATGGAGCCCAATGGGAAGCGCAACCTGTTCAGCTGTGATGTGGTCAGGCGGGCCAGAAAATAGGATTGATCCTTGTGCGGATCGATTCCCTCGAACAGGCCCACTTCGCCGTTGATCTCCTGGCGTCGCACGTAATGGCCGGTGGCCATGGCTGGGAGACCGGTGGAGGAAACATGGTCGAGAAACAGGCCACATTTTATTTCACGGTTGCAGGCCATACAGGGATTAGGCGTTTTGCCTTTTCGATAGCTGTCGATGAAATAGTCAAGAACGATCTTTTTGAAATGGTGCTTGAGGTCCACGACCTCTAGTTTGATGCCCAGCCGGCCGGCAAGCGCGTGCACCTCTTCTGCCTGATCGGAAAAGCCGGGCTGGCCGATATCCATCAGAAAGCCATGTACCTGATAGTGTTCTTTGAGCAGGAGGGCGCAGGCTGTCGAGTCGACCCCGCCGCTCATGGCCAGACCGATCTGTTTCATGGTAGTGCTTGCCAATGGTTGAATCGCCGTTATTGTTGTCTGATCTGTAGATGTGGACCTGTTGTACTGCTCGCGCTCAGCAGGTAGATGATAAACTGGTATAAAGGAAATACAAGTAATGAATTCGTCCGCTCCCGCTATTCCGGAACTGCTCGCTCCGGCAGGCAGTTTCGAAAAGCTGGTGACCGCCATTCACTACGGTGCCGATGCGGTCTATCTGAGTGGAAAAAAATTCGGGCTGCGCGCCAAAGCGGCCAACTTTGACGAGCAGGGTATCAGCCAGGCAGTCGACTATGCTCATCAGCGCGGTGTGAAGGTCTACGTCACCGTCAATATCATTGCCCACCACGACGATTTTCAGGGGCTCGACAGATATCTTCACAGGCTGGATGAGGCCGCTGTGGATGCGATAATTGTTTCCGATCCGGGTATTTTGCAGGTGGCCCGCAGCCTGGTGCCAGCCCTGCCTATCCATCTCTCCACCCAGGCCAACGTCACCAACAGCCGCTCCGCATCATTCTGGGTTGAGCAGGGGGTGGCGCGCCTCAATCTGGCCAGGGAGCTCAATCTTGAAGAGATTGCCACAATCTGTGAGCAGGTGAGGGCAGAGATCGAGGTGTTTGCCCACGGCGCCCTGTGCATTTCCTACTCGGGCAGATGCATGTTGTCCACCTATATGACCGGCAGGGATGCGAACAGGGGTGAATGCGCCCATCCGTGCCGATACAGCTATGCCCTGGTCGAGGAAAAGCGGCCCGGGGAATATTTTCCGGTGTACGAAGACGAGCGCGGCACCTATATCTTCAATGCAAAGGATCTCTGCCTGCTCAACAGCCTTCCTGAACTGCTAGCCGCTGGCGTCAGCTCGTTAAAAATTGAAGGAAGGATGAAGTCGATTTTTTATGTGGGCGGGGTGGTTCGAGTCTATCGGGCGGCCCTTGATTATTTGCGCCAGATAGACCCGGCGCTATGGTCGAGACCGCAGAGTATCGAAATGCCCGCACCGTTTCTTGAAGAGATCGAGAAGACCGGCACCAGAGGGATGAGCCTCAATTTTGCCCACCAGAAGCCCGGCCCCGGGGATATGCTCTACGACTCATCACGTGTCGATCAGGATTATGAGCCGGTGGCGGTGGTCAGGGGAAACTCTCAGGCAGAAGTAGAAGTTGAGTTGCGAAACGTCTGTCATCAGGGTGAAGTAGTGGAATACATGGGACCAGGAATCGAAGTGCGTCGTTTCCAGGTAGCCGCCATGCGTGATGCAGACGGCAGCGAAGTGTCAAGGGGCAACCCGGGCGACCGTCTCTATTGGCAGCTGCGGGAGCCTGACCGTGACTTTCTGGTCAACGCCATATTCAGAAGAAAGAAAAGTTGAGCGGCAGCGGCCGGCAGCTTGACTTCTCTTGGTTGAACCCTATGGTGGATGGAAAGGTCAATCCCTGTCAGAGGCCTACCGGCAGACAGGGTTTCATTAACTGATAAAATAATAATGAGGAGAGTGGTATGGCAACCTATGAATGTTCCAAATGCGGGATGGGAGTTAATGCGACCTGCGCTAAGTGTGACGCTCCGCTTGTTGACGATACACTGAAACTCGACGACGGCAACGAAGTCCAGATTTCCAAATGCCCCAACGGCCACGGCAAGATCAAATCACCCATGTGCTGCGGGCAGGACATGACCTGCACGGTCAAATAAACATCACCTGATCAAGGCAACTGCCTGGCAGTTCCAGACTCAGACAGTCGAACCAAAACACAGAGGCCGGTGTCACTAGACATCGGCCTCTGTTGTTGGACTCGAGGCGAACCCATCAGGCTTTGGCGGCCAGAATCTCCTTCTGCCAGAATGTCGGCCCGGTTTTGTGAACCGCTTCCCCGTTGCTGTCAACCGCCACGGTTACCGGCATGTCCTCGATCTCGAATTCATAAATGGCTTCCATGCCCAGATCCTCAAAGGCGACTACCCGGGAGTCTCTGATTGCCTTGGAAACCAGATAGGCCGCACCGCCGACCGCCATCAGGTAAACGGCGCCGTGATTCCTGATCAGCTCGATGGTGGTGTCGCCGCGCTCGGCTTTGCCGATCATACCGTAGAGCCCCGTTTTGCTGAGCATCATGTCGGTGTATTTATCCATACGGGTGGAAGTGGTCGGTCCGGCGGGACCCACCACTTCATCGCCTACGGGATCAACTGGGCCGACATAGTAGATGAACCTGCCGTTGAAGTCGACGCCGTCGGGCAGAGGCTTGCCCTCCTCGAAGAGCTGCTGAATCCTTTTGTGCGCTGCATCCCTGCCGGTCAGAATTTTACCGCTGAGCAGAAGAGTATCGCCGGCTTTCCAGGAGCCGATCTCCTCTTTCGTGATTGAATCAAGCGACACTTTTTTAACGCTTTCTCCGGCCTCGAAAACGAGTTCGGGCCAGTTGCTGATGTCCGGCGGCTCAAACACAGCCGGACCGCTGCCGTCCAGGGTGAAGTGGATATGTCTGGTGGCGGCGCAGTTGGGGATCATGGCCACGGGAAGGGAGGCAGCGTGGGTCGGAAAGTCACGGATTTTGACATCCAGAACGGTGGTCAAGCCGCCCAGTCCCTGAGCCCCGATGCCAAGGCTGTTGACCGCCTCGAAGATCTCCAGGCGCAGTTCCTCCAGATAGTTGGTCGGTCCCCGCTCCTGAAGTTCGTGGATATCGACCGGATCCATCAAAGATTCTTTGGCCAGACACATGGCCTTGTCGATGGTTCCCCCTATGCCGATCCCCAGCATGCCGGGGGGACACCAGCCGGCCCCCATTGCCGGGACCGTCTGCTTCACCCACTCGACAAGCGAGTCGGCCGGGGTCAGCATGGCCATCTTGCTCTTGTTTTCAGAGCCGCCGCCCTTGGCGGCAATATTGATCTCAACCGTATCTCCGGCCACCAGTTCGAGATGGACCACAGCAGGACCATTGGTCCCGGTGTTGATCCGCGCTCCCAGAGGCGGACTTACAATCGATTTGCGCAGTGGATTGTCAGGATTGACATAGGCCAGCTCGACACCCTCATCGACCATCTGCTGTAAGGTCTTATCGGAGTCGAAGCGGCAGTTCATCCCGACTTTGACAAAGGCGGTGACGATACCGGTGTCCTGGCAGATGGGGCGTTTACCCAGGGCGCACATACGGGAATTGATAAGTATCTGGGCGATGGCATCCTTTGCCGCCTTGCTTTTCTCGTTCAGATAGGCGCGATGCATGGCCTGGACGAAATCAACGGGATGGTAGTAGCTTATGAACTGCAGGCTGTCGGCAACTGAATTGATGACGTCGGCGGTTTTGATGGTGGTCATGAGAGCTCCCTTGATGTCTGTGGTATCTTGTTACCCTATTCTTCTTTCCGAGTGAAACCCTGACGGGGCCGTGGTGTTGGGCATTAACAAGCAGCCTTTGGCAATGATGGTTCCGGGACTGGTGACCGAGTTGCAGCCGGTCTGGGCCCGGTCGCCTATGATGGCACCGAATTTACGTCTACCGGTGTTGTACAGCTTGCCCTGATAGCTGACCTGGACATTGCCGGGTATGAATCTGAGGTTGGCACATTTGGTGCCGGCCCCCAGATTGGCATTGTTGCCGATGATACTGTCCCCCAGATAGGCGAAATGTCCGGCTTTGGCATCGTCGAGAAAGACCGAATGCTTGACTTCGGTGGTGTGGCCGATCACGCAGCGCTCCCCGATCAGGCAGTACCCCCTCAGATAGGCACCCTGGCGTACTTCAGTCAGATCGCCGATGACGGCCGGAGACTTGATGGTTGCACCTCCCTCGACAAGGACGCCTTGGCCGATGGCGATCCTGTCGCCCAGCAACACGGAGCCGGCCATGATCAGCGACGCACCCTGAAGCACTTCGCCCGCACGGCTGATGACCAGCCCGCCCTTTAACGTGTCGCCATAGTCAATGTGACACTGGCTGGCCTCGATCAGTTTGCCTGCATGGAGCACCAGGTGTTCTCGGGCCGCCACGCCGTCAGCCAGACGGCTGAACAGATGCTTGGTGTAGGCATAGCTGTCCATATAGTTCTTCAGATCCTGCAGGGCCGACCAGACCGGACGGTCACCGGCAAAGAGGGAGGCATGGGAAAATTCTCTGAGATCAAACAGCAGGTCTGCGGAAAGCATGGATTTCCTCGAGATCAAGTGTTGGTGCCTGGGTAAATTTCAGTGGAAAACAAACCACTATTGTTGAAATGGATGAATAGTTCAACATTTTTCCTGCAGCCTTTGTTCACCCCCCTGATCCTGCTTGACTTCACCACCTCAAATGTTTAGCTTTTGACCGGTTTTCAAGGGTGCGTTTAAACCGGTATTTATTGATAAATACGAGTGCCGGCTAAGCAATTTTTTTAAAGGTTCAATTGGCCGGCACGATGACGATGATCATCCCCGGCATCACTGGAGGTACGTGTGGAGTTTAATGATTCGCTCAGCATAGGTATGGATGATCTGTCCAGGACCGACGATATAGAAATCCCCGATATGCTGCCGATGATGGCAGTCAGGGATGTGGTAATCTTTAATTACATGATTATTCCACTGTTCGTCGGCCGGCCCGGTTCTGTCGAGGCGGTCAATGAGGCCTTGAACACCGACAAGCTGTTGATGCTGGTCACCCAGCGGGACGCCACCAAGGACGACCCCAGCCCCGATGATCTCTATTCGGTGGGCATGGTCTGCATGATCATGCGTACCTTGAAGTTGCCCGACGGGCGACTCAAGGTGCTCGTCCAGGCCATGTCCAAAGCCAGAGTGAGCGAATACCTGCGCACCGATCCCAGTTACCAGGTGCAGGTTGAGGTTATCGAGGACGAAGAAACGGGTGATATCGACGTCGAGGTCGAAGCCCTGATGCGAACGGTCCGCGAGCAGACCGAAAAGATCATGTCGCTGCGCGGCATCCTGTCCGCCGACCTGATGATGATCATCAACAACATTGAAGATCCCGGCCGCCTGGCGGATCTGATCGGTTCCAATCTGCGTCTGAAAATTCCTGAGTCCCAGGCCATACTGGAGGAAATCAATCCGATACAGCGGCTGAGGCTGGTAAATACCCTGCTCAGCAAGGAACTGGAAGTATCCACCTTACAGGCCAAGATCCAGAATGAAGCGAAGGAGGAGATGAGCAAGTCCCAGCGCGAATATATCCTTCGTGAGCAGCTCCATGCGCTGCAGAAGGAACTCGGTGACAGCGACGAGCGCAGCCAGGAGATCGACGAG
>JAHEER010000102.1 GCA_024640625.1 Desulfobulbaceae bacterium | reverse complement strand
CTGACTACATGACTGCAGATCCACTAACCATTACTGCAGACGTCCTTGTTACCGAGGCTCGTCGTCTACTTGATGATAATCATTTCAGGCACTTACCAGTTGTTGACCAAGAGAAGAAGCTGATAGGGGTGGTTTCCGACCGAGATCTGAGGTCGGCCTATCCATCAACGGCCATTGATGACGAGACCTACCAAAAAATATACGAGACAGTGGCCGCCACACCGGTCGCTGAAATCATGTCGACCAATTGTTCCTGCGTCAGTATCGAAGCAACCCTGGACGACGCTCTGCTGGTATTCGATCGCGACAAGGTTGGCGCCTTGCCGGTGGTCACCGAAGATGATGTGGTTATCGGTATCTTTTCCATGAGGGATCTTACCGCCGCCTACAAAAAACTATTCGGTTCCGCGGAATCAGGTTCATCGCTGATTGCCGTTCTCGATGAGACCAAAAACCACAACGCTCTCAGTCGGATCGCCTCCATCCTCGAGGAAAACGATGTGCAATGCACCCGCTTGATCAAGATCGGGAGGAAGAGCGGGTTCGACCGTATTTACATGCGCATAGAATCTTTCAAAGTCGGCAATGTGCATAAGCATTTGCAGGACAGCGGATTTACCCTTCTCAAACCCTGAAGCCCGGCACACAAAAGGCTGCCACAAAATTCCTGAATTGTTCTCCTCACCTAAAGGAAAGCGATGAATCTGGATGTCTTTTTTACCCCCCGCTCAGTTGCGGTTGTGGGGGCCTCGCGCACACCCGGCAAGGTCGGCCATGATGTCCTCGCCGATCTGATCGGTTCTGGATTCAAAGGTGAGATAATAGTCGTAAACCCCGAAACCGACGCCATTCTCGGGCTGCCCAGTTATCCCGACCTGCAATCCTGCAACAGACAGGTCGATCTGGCGGTCATAGTGGTACCGCGCGACCGGGTGCTCGACGCCATCAGGGAAAGCATAGATACTGGGGCCCAGGCAATCGTCGTTATTTCTGCCGGCTTTCGGGAACTTGGAGAAGAGGGTTTTGAAATAGAGAAAAAAATGGTCGACATCTGCCGCCGCAGAGCAGTACGGATGCTGGGCCCCAACTGTCTGGGAATTATCAACACCCACCACGATCTCAATGCCTCTTTTGCCGGCCGCTTTCCGGACAAGGGTCCCATCTCTATTTTTTCCCAGTCCGGTGCGGTGTGCGCCGCCATGCTCGATCTTTGCAGCACCAGACACCTCGGGGTGTCAAAAATGATCTCCATCGGCAACAAGGCAGACATCAACGAGATCGATCTGCTCTCCTGGCTGGCGCAGGATGACCAGACGAAAGTCATCATCGGCTACCTGGAAGATATCAGTGCCGGTGAGGGATTTGTCAAAGCAGCTGAAGAAGCGGCAGCGACCAAGCCGGTGGTGATTATGAAGTCGGGAACCACCCCCACCGGACTCAAGGCGGCAGCCTCGCATACCGGCGTATTGGCGCCGTTGGACAGCGCCTATGGCGCCGCATTTCGAAGATCCGGCGTGGTGCAGGCGGAAACTTTTGAGGCTCTGTTCGACTATTCGGCCGCCCTTGCCCTGCAGCCCCTGCCCAGGGGAGACCGCGTGCTTATCATCACCAACGCCGGCGGGCCTGGCACCATGGCCGCCGACGCGGTGGAGAAAGCAGGCTTGCGGGTTGCCATTCTGGATAATAGAACCATCACTTTACTGCGTGAAAAGCTGCCCAGGGAATCAGCCGTAAACAATCCGATCGATGTGCTCGGCGACGCCGATCCCGGGCGCTATGCAGCGGCAATCGAATCCGGCCAGATCGACGACTCCGTCGATGCGATTCTGCTGATCATGACCCCGCAGACCATGACCCGGCCGGCGGAAACCGCCTTGGCGGTCGCTGCTGCAATTGATGGTTCAAAGCCGGTGCTGGCTTCTTTTATGGGCGGCAAGGACGTACTGCCTGGCCGCAGTGAACTGTCTGCAGCCGGTTTACCCGATTTCGACACCCCCGAACGGGCGGTGGCCGCGCTCAAGGCGATGCACCACTATTCCCTCTGGAAGAACAGGCCGCCGAGACAGATTACCCATTTCAGGGTCAATAGGAGAAGAGTGGAGCGTATCATCACCCGACGACTGCGCACCGGCCGGTCCACCGTTGGGGAGATCAAGGGAAAAGACATACTGAGCGCCTACGGTTTCAAGATTCCGGCCGGCAGCCTGGCGATCACCCAGGAGGAGGCCATAGAGATTGCCGAACGCATTGGTTATCCGGTGGCCCTGAAAATCGCCTCGCCAAACATTATCCACAAAAGCGATATGGGTGGTATCCAGCTCAACCTTGCCAACAGCGAAGCGGTTGAGGACGCCTTCGATCTGATGATGCTGAAAATAGGCAAACGGGCACCGGAAGCGCAAATCGACGGCATCTATGTGGAACAGATGATTCCCAGGGGGCTGGAGGTAATACTGGGTATGAACCGAGATCCGCAATTCGGACCAATGCTCATGTTCGGGCTCGGCGGCATCTTCATAGAGGTTTTAAAGGATGTGGCCTTTCATCTGGCCCCGATCACCGAATCCGAGGCCATCCAGATGTTAAAATCGACCAGGTCTTATTCGATGCTAAAGAATCGCCGTGCTAAGCACGGCATCGACATCTACGCCATAGCTTCGGGGCTGCAGCGCATCAGTCAACTGGCTACAGATTTTCCCCAGATCACTGAAATTGACATTAACCCTTTTATAGTCGGTGATATTGGCAGCGAGCCCGTGGTCGCCGATGTGCACTTAACTCTAGCCACCAGCTAACTCAGATAAGCGATGGTTGAATACGACGGCAACTGGCAGCACACCTACCGTGACATGATCATGTCGCCAAACAAGGCGCTGTCAGAAGTAAAGTCCGGCAATCGAGTGTTTCTGGGAACCGGCTGCGGAGAGCCTCTTGTTCTGGTGGAGGCGCTGGTCAGAAAAGCAAGCAGGCTCGCCGATGTCGAGATCGTCCAATTGCTGACCAAGGGTGATGCGCCCTACGTCGATAGGAAATATGCGGAAACGTTCAAAGTGAACTCTTTTTTCATTGGCCACAATGTCCGTGAGCTGTATCAGGAGGGAAGAGGAGACTACACCCCGGTACTGATGTTCGATATCCCGGCCCTGCTGCGCTCGGGAAGACTGCCGCTTGATGTCGCTCTCATCCAGGTTACCCCGCCCGATAAGCGTGGCAAGATGAGTCTCGGAGTGTCGGTGGACATTGTCAAAAGTGCTGCTGAGAACGCTTCACTGGTAATAGCCCAGGTCAATCCGAAAATGCCCTGGACCAGAGGGGATTCCCTGATTGATGTCTACGATCTCGATATTCTGGTTCCCGCAGAAGCAGAGCTTATTGACCGTACGGTTACAGAGCCCCCCGAGATTACCCAGAAAATTGCCCAGCTGGTCGCCGCCCTGGTACCCGATGGTGCGACCATACAACTGGGGCTGGGGATTGTTCCGGGCTATGGGAGGATTCCGCTGGCGGTGGCTGCTTATCTGAAGAACAGACGCGATCTCGGGGTGCACACTGAGTTGATCTCGGATGAAATAATGGATCTGGTCGAGGCCGGCGTGGTTACCGGCAAGCATAAAGTGGTGGACCGGGGAAAGGTGATTGGCAGTTTCTGCATGGGCACTCGGAAGCTCTACGACTATATCGATGACAATCCACTGTTTTCCTTCCGTCCCACCGAGTATGTCAACGACGCCAACGTGATCGGCAAGCACAACAATATGGTTACCATCAACATGGCGCTGGAGATCGATCTCACCGGTCAGGTAAGCTCCGACAGCGAAGGCGGCAGCTTCTATTCCGGGATTGGAGGGCAGGTCGACTTCAACAGGGGAGCGGCCAGATCCAGCGGAGGCCGGCCGATTATCGTCATGCCCTCGGTGACCTCCTCGGGACAGTCGCGCATTGTAGCCCGGCTCAGCCCCGGTTCGGGGGTCGTAATTTCCAGGGGCACCGTTCATTATGTAGTAACCGAATACGGCAGTGCCTACCTGCACGGTAAATCGGTCCAGGATCGAACCCTGGCGCTGATTTCCATTGCCCATCCGGACTACCGTCCGCAGCTCCTCAAGGAGGCCATCGAGGCAAAATATATCCGTGAAGAGTTCGCCGATGTCGAAGGTAAGTTTGTGGTAGCTTCTCAAAGTTACATGAACACCACCCACCTGCTCAAGGACGGCACTGAAATCACCTTCAGGCCCATCCACCCGACGGACGAACCGAGGATGAGAGATTTACTTTACGATCTTTCCCAGGAAACGATTTATTACCGTTTCATGAGTCATCAGGAGCGCTTCGGCCAGCGTCAGATCCACAATTTCGTCTACATCGATCATCGCCAGGATGTGGCCATCGTCGGCATTCTGCCTGAGGCCCATGGCGACGAGATCATTGCCGTGGGCAGGTACTATCTCGACGAGCACACCAACCGGGCCGAGGTCGCGTTTGTGGTACGCGACGAATGGCAGGGCAAGGGGCTGGGTACCTTTGTCTTCAAACACCTGGTCAATATCGCCAAAGCCAACGGCATTTCCGGGTTCACCGCCGAGGTACTGAGAAACAACAATCGTATGCAGGCCATTTTCAACCATTCGGGTCTCAATGTGACGAGCGCGATAGAAGAAGGTGTATATAGTTTCACAATGGATTTTTAAAGAGTAAAAGGAGGAGGAAGATATTTAGGTTGAAGCATGGATAAGATTCAGACTGAATGCACCCGCTGTGGTACCTGCTGCGCCAACGGCGGCCCGGCGCTGCATGTGCAGGACAAAGAACTGATCGAGGGGGGAGCCATCCCCATTTCCCACCTGATCACCATCAGAAAAGGTGAGCTCGTACATAATCCGGTAAGCAACCGTCTGCAGGTCGCCAAGAACGAGTTGATCAAAATCAACGGGGTGGGCAAAGAGTGGAGCTGCTTCTATTTCGAACCCGAGCAGAAACTCTGTACCATTTATGACAGCAGGCCCGTGGCCTGCCAGATGCTGGAGTGCTGGGACACAGAAGCGGTGGAGCAGATGATTGACAAGGATCTACTCAGCCGAACCGATTTGATCGGCGACGACGACCCTCTCTATCAGGCAGTATTGGAGCATGAATCGACATTCCCTTGCCCCGATCTTGAACTCCTTCTTACACGAGGTGTCGGCGACAAGAGCAGGGAACTGGAAGAAGCTGCTAATCGGGAAGTGGCTTTCAGGACCGAACTGGTGAGCAGCCAAGATCTGTCTTTGGGAGAAGAACTGTTCTATTTTGGCAGGCCGCTTTTTCACCTGTTGATATCGGTAGGTGCCAGCGTCAAGGAGTCAGCAGGGCGGCTGCTTATTGACTGGCCCCGGAAATAAAACACCTGGGGACACAATCCTATTGTGTCCCACCAAAAATAACGGGGACCACCATCGCCTAGGATGTCACCCCCGCCTTCCCCACACCCCGAGTTGTTTTCTACCAGCGTACCCGTTCCAGTTCCTGGCCTCTGGTTGAAATGGTAATCTGTTGCACGGGTACCGGCTTCGATGCTCTGTCGAGCGCTCGCTTGATGATTGCATTCATGGCCGAGCAGCACGGAACTTCCATAATCAGGATGGTGATCGATTTGAGGTTGCAGGAATCGATAATTTCGACGAACCGGTCGACGTAGGACTGGGCATCATCGAATTTGGGGCAGCCCATCATCACCACCTTGCCGCCCAGATATTTTTCCTGGAATCCCGGGACTGACACTGCCGTGCAGTCGGCTGCCACGAGTATATCGGCTCCCTGCAGAAAGGGTGCTCGAGGTGGAATCAGTCTGATCTGGATCGGCCAGTGGCTCAAAAGCGAATCGTCAGTCTTGCCTGACGGCAGGTGGGTTGGCTGATTGGCAGTGGCGCATGGAGTCTGAGGTTTAAAGGTTTGTATATGGCTGGAAGCACACCCGCAATCCATCTGGGGCTGGGGAGCAGATTCAACTTTTTTCTTTTCTGCCAGGAATTCTTCCACCGCTTCTTCGTCAAACTCGTCGGCTTCGCGTTCAATGATCTTCAGGGCGCCGGTGGGGCAGGAACCCAAACAGGCTCCTAGTCCGTCGCAGAGCTTGTCGGCTACTAGTTTGGCCTTGCCGTCGATGATTTCAAGGGAGCCCTCGGCACAGTCGGGAACGCAAAGTCCACAGCCGTCACAGAGTTGTTCATCTATCTTGATTATTTTACGTATCTGTTTCATGAGAACCTCTTGCCTGGTGATTGGTGATTTCGAAAAGCTTTATTGTTCCTCTGTTTTGATTACATCCTAGCAGGGTCAGCGTCAAATCCCTTGACCTGAGTCAAGAGATGTACTTTTTCCACTTTTTTTAGAAAAATCTCCAGAGATGTAGTTCTCATAAAACCGGAAGTTCTCGTTTGCGGCTCGGCCTCGTGCTGATAGACAAGCAGCGCTCGGCGCGCCAGATCAAGGCTGTCATCCAGGGTCAGAGATGCTCCTATCAGGTCACCGATTCGTGGAATTCGGCCCCCGTGACCGCCGAAATAGACATGCCAGGTCCGGGCCTTGACCGAGGCCGGAATAAAGCCGATATCCCTGAGCCGAGGCATGGTGCAGCAGCGCGGACAACCGGCAACCGCGACTTTGATTCTGGCCGGCATGGGCTGGGGCAGCTCAAGGGCGCCAAGCTTTTCGACAAGCTCGGCTACCTGGTCGGCAGCCAGTCCCGACACCGCGATCTGAGACCCTGGGGTGATACGGATTCGTTCGATGCCGAATTTCTCGACCGCGGACCAGATCGTATGCAGCTCGGCGGCGGTCAGGGAGTTGACCCGATAGCCTGGTATGGTGATGAATTTATTTTCAATGGAGCGCGACATTGATACAGACGAGGCCGCCGCATACCTAAGGGGAGGCGGCGGCCAGCTTGGATTTACCCTCCAGAGGAGGTTGTCAGCTTTTAGGCCAGGATGGTCTGCAGGTCCTCCTGAGCAGTTTCGGCTATCGGTTTGATGGCAAATTTGTCAACCAATACGTTCAACACATTGGGAGTAATGAAGGCAGGCAGGGACGGTCCGAGTCGGATGTCCTGGATGCCGAGGGCGAAAAGGCTCAGCAGGATGACGCAGGCCTTCTGTTCGTACCACGAGAGGATCATTGACAACGGCAGATCGTTGACGCCGCAGTCGAATGCCTCGGCCAGGGCGGAAGCTATCTTGATCGCCGAATAGGCATCATTGCACTGGCCCACATCGAGCAGTCTGGGGATACCGCCAATATCGCCGATCTTCTTGTCGAAGAATCTGAATTTTCCGCAGGCCAGCGTGAGGATGACCGTATCAGCAGGAGCCTGCTCGACGAAATCGGTGTAATAGTTGCGTCCGGGTTTAGCCCCGTCGCAGCCGCCGACTAAAAAGAAGTGCTTGATGGCCCCGGCTTTGACGCCTTCGATAACTTTGTCGGCCACGCCCATGACGGTGTTGCGGCCAAATCCGGTCAGCACCTCGCCCCGGTCTTCATCGGCGGCAAACCCTGGCAGGGCCAGGGCACGATCGATGACCGGCGTAAAATCCTTGTCGTCGCCAATGTGGCTGATACCTGGCCAGCCCACCAGACCGGTGGTGAACACGTTGTCCTTGTAGCTGTCACGCGGCTTCTGAATGCAATTGGTGGTGAACAGGATGGCGCCCGGAAAGACCTCCATTTCTTTTTGCTGGTTCTGCCAGGCGGTACCGTAGTGACCGTAGAAATGGTCATATTTCTTCAGTTCGGGATACCCGTGGCAGGGCAGCATTTCTCCATGGGTGTATATGTTGATACCCTTACCCCGGGTCTGCTCGAGCAGCAGTTGGAGATCTTTGAGATCGTGGCCGGTTACCAGGATCGCCTTGCCCGCTTTTGCACCCAGGGGAACCGGGGTGGGAACGGGGTGGCCATAAGTGGTGGTGTTGCCCGCATCGAGCAGCTCCATTGCCCTGATGTTTACTTCGCCGATTTTTAAGGCGCCGGCAACCAGGTCATCGACTCCAAGATCTTTTCGGGTCAGGACGCCCAGCAGCTCGTTAATCGCTGCAAACACCTCGTCGTCGGTCTGACCGAGAATTGCCGCATGATCGGTGTAGGCTGCCAGTCCTCGCAGTCCATAAAGGGCAATCTGCTTCAGTGACCTGAGATCTTCATTGTCGTCGAGGCTGTTGATGAAATCGAGTTTCTCTCCCTGGGCTTTGAGACCGTCCAGATCAGGTGCCGGCACAAAGCTCAGGGCGGCAGCGTCACTATCCACTGTTCCGCCGGCGGCTGCCACTTTTGCTTTTAACTCATCACGCAGTTGCACGGTTTTTCTGATCCATTGGTCGAACCGAGCCGGGTCGAAGTCTACATTGGTGAGGCAGGCAAAGGTCGCTTCACAGATAAATCGATCGACATCGTTGTCGCCAATGCCCTGTTTCCGGGCCGCAACCGCGACAATTGCCAGTCCCTGGGTCGCATGGGTGAGCAGATCCTGCAGGACCGCGACATCTTCACCTTTTCCGCAGACGCCAATCTTTTCGCAGCCGATACCCTTGGCAGTTTGTTCACATTGATTGCAAAACATGGAGAATCCTCCTTTATGATTAATTTATTTGCATGGTGGGTTCGACTTCAACCCTGATTGTTGAGGCCATCATACCCGGACAGGTCATTTTTTCTTTGACCTAGGTCAAGAGCGTAAAAAAAGTAGGAAGCCAGCCAGAATGGTTATTGTGAAGAGCTTTGCTGCATGACTCAGAAAAGGTGCTACTCTTCCCTTTACTACAATGAGCACTGATACACCGAGGTCAACCAGGGATAAAGGGGCTCTCACCCGACCGTTGGCCGCCAGAATGCGCCCTCATCCGGGGCCATCCGGGGGACACTGTGTAGCAGTCAGCAAGAGGATGGCTCAGAGCGTGCCACTAGATGGAGAGCGGAATTTGGGGAAATGGAAACACCGGCAAAACCGGTCGACCAGGATTCTATAAAAAAACCCGCGGAACTAAACAATTCAAGCCATTCTTTCCGGGACAAGGCGGCCAGTTCAAGGCAATGACGGTAGTTGGGGTTGGGGAGTTCGGTGCAGCAACGCCGAATTTTGAATCGCTCTTCCAGGTAGAGCCTGCGCTTCTTCGGGTCATAGGATCTGATAGACTCCTTGATGATCTTGCCGCCTTTGGGATGGTCGAACAGCTGAAACTGCAGCAGTCGCCCATCGGGGTGCGCCAGGCGCTCAGAGTCAGAGCAATAGAGATGGGCAAGCAGCAAGCCCGGAGGAACCAGAATTCTTCGTATTTCCCTCAGACAGCGTTTCATTTCAGTCGGCTCAGTCAGAAGATTGAGAGTGTTCTGGCCAATGAGCACGGCGTCGAAGCCGGGCCTCAAACCGAGATGGCGCATATCCATCTGTACCAGGCGACAGCCTTCAGTTCCCTTAGAAAATGACAAGGCACGTCGGTCCAGGTCTATGCCGGTGACCTCCAGCCCGTTCCCCTGCAGGTTGGTGGACAGCAATCCAGTGCCGCAGCCGAGTTCAAGCAGGCGTGTACATCTCTGCTGGAGCTGTGATCTATAATAGGACAACTCATGGGTCAGATCCTGACTCACCCGTTCGTAGTGATAAAGAAGGTGCAGCAGCTCGGCGGGCAGTTCCTGAAATTGTTCGCGGGGTTCGTCCTCATACCCCGTTGGTTCTTCTGGTACCATCTTTCAGTTTGGACCTCGGGGAATGGCGCTCAAATACATGGAACCGCTTCTAGTCGATTCGTGTTGCTCCAAAAGGGCAGAGACTAACGCACGAATCCCCGGTCCATGATAAAGCCCGGATTGACCAGGGCCGGATCGATATCGAGCTTGGCCATGGCATAAATCCTGGCAACTTCCAAATCGAAATGCACGAACCAGTCCCCGGGAAACGGCCAGGCCTCCTGATGGGGGTGGCCGTTTCCATCACAGTGTGGACAAAAGACGCGATCAACAACCTCAGCGGGCATGTTGTCGCAGAATGAGAGGGAAATCGTGTTTTCTCCGCATCTGCAAGAGAATTTGTGTGTGACACTCATGGTATAATTACACGCTCCTTGATGTTACCCGCCCGGCGTTGAGCCGAGCAGCAGGGCACCATGAAGGCCTCATAGAGCTGAGAACGCTATTGCTGCTGCTGGGCGGCCGCGTAGGCAGATGCCGCACATTCATTTTTGCCGAGGTCAAGCACTTCGGCCTTTTCATCATCGACTACTTCCAGGTTGGCATTGACCAGCCGGATCGTCGCGTATTCAGGAGGCTGATCCCGCATATTTGACTTGATGAAATCGACAAACTCTTCTTCCTGCTCGATGGCGTAAATAGATTCGTTGATCTTTTTTATTTCACTGAGCGGTCGAGCGAAGTTCAGTTCTGCGTTGGCCTCGTCCCAATCGATATAATGTCCCGGCAGCACGGTGATCGTTTCATCCATTGTCTTGATGTTGCCGATGGTCTTAAACAGCACACTGGACCACTCATCTACCTTGCCTCCAAGGTCGGGCCTGCCTATTGACTTGATAAAGATGATGTCACCCGTAATCACATAGCGTCTGTCGATGACGAACATCGTACTACCCGGGGTATGACCCGGAGAAAACAGCACCTGCACCGCTGGCCCGCCGGGACCGAAGCCAATCTGATCGCCGTCCTTGAGTTGTTCATAATCAATCTTGGCTCCTCCAAAATCTTCAGCGTTGGCGTAGAAGACGGCACCGGACTTCTCGGCGATCATCCTGCTGCCGGAGATATAGTCGGCTTGCAGGTGAGTTTCGACGGTTTTGCTGATAGTCAATCCTTTTTGGGCAGCAAAATTCAGGTAAAAGTCAATATTTCTTGAGGGATCGAAGAGTATCAGCTCTTTGTTGTAAGCCAGGCCGTAGCTGCATGATCCTTTACCGGGACGGATGAACTGGTAGAGCTGGTAATCAACATCGGTATTGAGGAGTTTGGGGACCAGCAGGTTACCCCAGGACTTTATACCGCCGGTCAGGTAACCGACATCGGCAAAGCCATGCTTCTCGAGAATTTCAGCGACGAACTTGGCAGAGCCTTCTTTGGCGCACACGATTCGAATGCGTGTCCCTTTGTCCGGCAGCTGTTCTATACATTCATCTTCTATTTCCATGAAATCGAAATAGGAGACGTTGAGCATCTCGATGGGGTGGGGGCCTTCCACCTTGAAACGGCCGAAATCCTTTTTATTGCGCACATCCAGAAGCACGAAATTTTCTTTGCCAACTACCCATTGGTAGAGTTCGCCGGCACTATAGGGGAATATAGCCATGGTTGATTCTCCTTGGTCTTGGTGGGGCGATGGGAAATAGCCTCATGTGAATCTTATAGCAGATTATCGAGTTCTTTTGCTACTTTGACAAGGTGTTTATGCTCATCGGCAGCCATGGATTGGTAGAACGATTCGGTATCTTCCCCCTGGTGCTCCCTAGCCAGCCGACTGTAGAGGTCAAAAGCCTGGGCCTCTAGTTTCATTGCCAGCTGCAGGATTTTTTCCCGGCTGTGCAATTGATCGCCGAAATAAACGAGCATATCTTCCACCTCGAGACCGCCTTCAGAAACTGTTAATTCGGGGTCAAAAAGAACCTGGCCAAATTTGATTCTCAGCTTGGTCATGTGACCATCTTCAAACTGAGCAAGCTTAACCAAAGTTTTGCGTTCCGCCGCGGTGTCGGTCTCGTCGGCCAGCGTCAGGTAAAAGTTTTTAAGCCCGGCTTCCATGGTATAGGCCATTTCATAGGCTGAATCAAAATCGGCATCGACAAAGAACTCCAGTCCCGCTTCGACATTCCCCTCCACCTGCTCGCCGTTATAGGAGGCTATGCCGCCCTCCAAGTTGAGTACCTTGTCCTTGCCCAGACGCATCAGGATCTGGCAGGCGGATTTGCTTCGCACACCACTGCGGCAGTAGACGATAATCTGCTTGTCGTCCTCTAGTTCGGAGGCGCGTTCAGCCAGTTCCCCCAGCGGTATGAGGCGGGCGCCCGGAAGGTGGCCTTTGGCGTATTCTCCAGGTTGCCTGACATCAAGCAGCTGATACTGGTCCAGTTCCCTTGAGGAGACAATCTCTCTGGTTCGGTCACTACCGATGGACTCGATCTTTTCTTTAAAAAGACTGTATTTTACCACAGTAGCCATATCTTTCGCCCAGAATAGTAATGTTCTTACATATGCA
>JAHEER010000209.1 GCA_024640625.1 Desulfobulbaceae bacterium | reverse complement strand
AATTGGAAGGATATCTTTATGTGATTCTCGAAGGCGAGAAATATGACAGTATTGCTCATAAATTTCAGGACAGCTTTATTCTAAAGGTGTCTAGCTGGCTTATTGTGGCTGCCGTCGCTGCTGCCAGTATCATAGGTCTTCTGATGTTCGCGTTCCTCACCCGGAGATTGAGAAAATTAGCCGCGGGGATTGATGCATTCAAGAGGGGCGAGCACCTGGCAAACATCGACCTGCCCTACGAAAAGGAGACCGTCGTTCCGGGTGATGAGATTGACAATTTATCCCGAACCTTCAGGGGCATGGCCGCACGTATAGAAGAGCAGATCATGCAGCTGCAGAAAAACGATCTGCTGCGCCGGGAACTCGTCGCCAATGTATCTCATGATCTGCGCACGCCCCTGGCAACGTTGAAAGCCTATATCGAAACCCTGCAGCTCAAGGACTTTGATTGGTCACTTAGTGAACGACAAAAGTATCTCGAAGTAGCCGGGAAGCATTGCCAACGTTTAAGTTCTCTGGTCGATGACCTGTTCGAGTTGGCCAGTTTGGATGCCCAAGAAACAAAGCTTGATCTTGAACCATTCAATATTGCGGAGTTGATACAGGATGTGGTGCAAAATTACGAATTGCCAGCCAACAAGAAGAACATAACCTTGGCATCGAATATCGAAGAGGGACATTCCTTTGTCATAGGCGATATCGGACTGGTGGAGCGAGTGCTTGAAAACCTGATCAGTAATGCCCTGCGTCATACTCCCGAAGGAGGCATGGTAAGTGTAATACTCAATCCCACCGACGACTATATGAACGTGCAGGTTCTCGATACAGGCGGCGGCATCCCGGAGGACGAACTGTCGCACATATTTGACAGGTTTTATAAAATTGACAGTAAAGAGAATAGTTCAGATGCGGTGTTGGGCTTTGGCCTAGGTCTTGCGATCGCCAAGCGTATCATGGATCTTCACGGCGGCGGAATAGAGGTTGACAGTGAACTGCATGCCGGAACCTGTTTCACCTTCAGTTTTCCAATCCACAGCGTTTCCTAAAAGCGCCCACATCTGTCGTGACAAAATAGTGATATTTTCGTGATGGTTCTGTGAATTTCCTCTCTTAGTGTTCAACCTGAAGAGTTCTCATTGATAGTGAGCAACTCAGCACAGAACGTTTTTCACTGGCAGATGCGAATAGCGCATCGGGTAGAATGCTCCTGATTTTTAACAGAGGTGACGAAATGAGAAATATGCTTGTATTTTGCTTGGTTGTTTTATCCACATACATTTTTCTCTCTGACCGACAACCTGCCGCAATGACGGACAATGCAGCGCTTCAAAAGGCAACTTTTGCCGGCGGCTGTTTCTGGTGCATGGAGAAACCCTTTGAAGAACTGGAAGGCGTCAGCACCGTTGTTTCCGGTTATGCCGGCGGGACAACGGAAAATCCCAATTATGACAATTACATGCGCGGGGGACATATTGAAGTGGTGGAAATAGTCTTCGATCCTGAGCAGGTCACCTATCAGGAGTTGCTGGAAGTGTATTGGAGGCAGGTAGACCCCACAGATCCGGGTGGGCAGTTTGTGGATCGAGGGCATGCCTACAGTACCGCAATTTTCTACCACAATGACGAGCAGCAGCGCCTTGCCATGGCATCGAAGGAGGCGCTCTCCGGAAGTGGCGTGTTTGACAAGCCCATAGTTACTCCTATCCTACCTGCTACAAAATTCTACCGGGCGGAGGATTACCATCAGGATTACTATAAAAAAAGCTCGATCAAATACAAATATTACCGTTCACGTTCCGGCCGGGATACCTTTTTAAATAAAGTATGGAAGGAGCAGAAAGAAAAAAAGATGAGCAGCAATGACTTGCAAAAAAGGCTTACCCCCCTGCAATATCGGGTCACCCAGGAAGATGGCACCGAGCCTGCCTTTCGAAACGAATATTGGAATAATAAACGGTCTGGAATCTATGTTGATGTGGTTTCTGGAGAGCCGCTTTTCAGTTCAACGGATAAATTTGACTCTAAAACCGGCTGGCCCAGTTTTACAAAACCACTGGTAAACGAGAATATCAATGAGATTGAAGACTATTCATTCTTTATGAAACGCATTGAAGTGCGTAGCGCCGAGGCTGACTCACATCTGGGGCATGTCTTTAACGATGGTCCCCAGCCAACCGGACTCAGGTACTGCATAAACTCGGCCTCACTGCGATTTATTCCTGTCGAGGAAATAGAAGAAGAAGGATATTCGCAATTTCTTGGGTTGTTTTCCAATTAATTTGTTTTGTGGGTTTCTTTGTCAACTCCGATCTTGAGAGACAATTTCCTGAATTGTTACTTTCAAGCAGAAAGAGAGGATAAGCGCGATGAAAACGAGAAGCTTTATGAGTGTCATCAAAACCTCATTATTACTTGGGATAATGCTGTTAACAATGGGCGGTACCGCAACGGTATTGGCTCAAGGGAGCAATAAATCAAAGACCATTGAGGGATCCTTGGCTACTGCATTCAAAACCGAATCTCCGGCGATTCCACCAATTGATGCGGCGGCGCCAGCCGACTTTCAAACAGCGTCATTCGGGTTGGGGTGATTCTGGGGAATCGAATCCCAGTTCGGGATTATAAATGGAGTGGTTCGAACACGTGTCGGATACGCCGGTGGTCAGATGGCCTCACCGACGTACCACAATATTGGAGATCATACTGAAACTGTACAGGTTGACTATGATCCCGAACTCATCAGTTATGATCAGCTTTTGGATATCTTCTGGAACAGCCATAAGCCAACCAGGAGATCCACGTCGGGGCAATATATGAAAGCGGTATTTTATCACAACGAGCAGCAACGTGAGCAAGCAATGGCTTCCAAAAGTGCGTTCGAGGATAAAACTGGCAGTATTGTACGAACCGAAATTGTACCGATTCGGTCCTTTACCATGGCCGAAGATTACCACCAGAAGTTCACCCTGAAGGGTCACAAAGGCTTTAACAATGAAATGATGCATATCTATCCGCGCCACCAGGACCTTGTCGATTCCACCGCTGCAGCGAGGCTCAATGGTTACATAGGTGGTTATGGCAGCAGGGACCAGTTGTCGAAGGAAATCGATAGTCTGGGATTGAGTGCTGAGGCTGAAAAAGATCTGACCAAAATGATCCGCAAGTAGTCTTCTTGGTACAGTTATGAAGTGTGTTCTGGGACTGGTTCTCCAAGAGTACTCGTCAACCTCGTCATATCTGGCTTAATTTATTAATCTCCCGATGGGGGATATAGACCGATGATTCTCATGTAATTTCAAGTTTTATGTTTCCCAGGGAAGCCTCCAACTATTTCACCTGGCCCTTCGATTTAGGCTCATAGAATAGGGTTATCAATTATCTGGGAATTACTCCGAAGAAAGAGCATCAGGAAGAAGATTTCTCTACTGCTTTCCCATCAATGCCTAACCTTTTCTATACCAATCTTT
>JAHEER010000101.1 GCA_024640625.1 Desulfobulbaceae bacterium | reverse complement strand
GCGCCGCGATTCCCCCCAACGAGTTCCGGTCCGTTCCGGTACCACTACGCGGTGTTACACGCAAAGGCCGTGGCGCCGATATGAATTTCATTCTCGACATCACGCCGCGCATGGTGGAGATATTCGAGCGGGAATTGCAGCGTCCTTACCCGTTTGAAAAACTGGATATCGTCGCCGCCCCGCAGTGGCCGAGTGGTGCAACGGAGTTGTCGGCCGCCATTACGTATCGCGAGCAGCTGATCCTGGTGGGAGACGAACCGGCGCCGGGCGCCCGTTTGAGGTTGCTGGGCGTGCATGCGCATGAACTCTCGCATATGTGGTTCGGTAACCTGGTCACACCGCCGTGGTGGGACGATCTGTGGTTGAAAGAAGGTTTCGCCAGTTGGAGCAAGACGGTGATATTGAACCTGTTTGAACCGGAAGCCGGGCACGACCTCGATGCGGCCGCCGCATCGATCAGTGCCATGCGGCAGGACTCCCTGGACAGTACTCGCGCTATTCGGGAGCCGATTACTGAAAATAGCAATATACGTAATGCCTACGACTCGATAACGTACTCCAAGAGCCTGGGTGTCATCCACATGGTTGACCAGTATTTCGGCGCCGAGAGTTTTCGCGCTGCGCTCGGCCGTTATGTTGAAACCTACGCTGACGAAGTGGCGGATTCGCCGGCGTTCTATAAAGTGATTGCTGAAGAAACCAGTACCCCGGAACTTACCGAAACCTTCCGCAGTTTCGTTGAGCAAAAAGGCGTGCCGCAACTGGATTTATCACTTCAGTGTGACGATGCATCATCACCACATTTGCAAATCCGTCAAAGCCGCTACAAAGCCCTTGGCTCACCGATCGTTGAGGCCGGGCAGCAATGGAACATTCCTGTTTGTCTTAGTAGTGATAGCGGCGCGGACCAGTGCCTGATCGTCACCGAACCGGAACAGACCGTGATGTTGGAGGGGACACGGTGCCCGCAATGGATACTGCCCAATGCCGGGGGTAGCGGTTATTACCGCTGGCGTCTCGACGATGACCAATGGCGGGCGCTGGTACAGAATTTTGCAGGTTTCACCCCAACAGAAGCGCTCTCGATTATCGACAGTGCTTTCGCGGCCTTTGAGGCAGGTACGTTGCCGGAAACGGTTCTGCTGCAGGTCATTCAGCAATCGAGCAGGTCTGCCAAGCGGCAGGTCGTGATGGCGCCGCTTGCATTCCTGAGGAAATACCAGCGCAACTATATCAGCAGCGCCGGGATGCCGGCGTTTCTGCAGTTTGCAAACGCACTCTATCAACCCGTGCTGGAGCGGACCGAAAACAGCCTGGACGACGATCAACAATTACTGCATAGCGATTTGACCAGCTTTATGGCGTTGACGGCCAACGACCCGTCCGCACGAGCGCTATTGCTGGACAAGGCTTTTGCATTTACGGGCTTCGGGGTTGAGCGGGAACCGCAGGCAATGGATTCGGATATCTATAGCGCAGCACTGACCGTTGCTATGCAGGATGGCGGGGAGGAATTTTTACCTCACCTGTTGAAGCTGCGCAACGATATCGACGATCCGCAATTCGAGACTGCAAGTGCCGATGCGATAGGCCGCAGTACCGACCCGCAGCAACTTGAGCAGATTCACGACCTTGTGCTGAGTGATCAGTTCGGCTCGCGCGAGGCATTCGGCATGATTCGCAATGCGCTCGCTGAACCCGAATTACAGGAGCAGCACTGGACCTGGCTGAACGACAATTTCGTTGCCGTCGTCAGCAAGATTCCTGAACAGTGGCGACGATTCACACCGGCCTTTGGCAGCTCATTCTGCGACCCGGAAAAACTGACAGAAATACAACAGCTGTTTGAGCGCCACGGTGACCTGACGCCGGGGTATCAACGCAGCCTTGCGCAAACCGAGGAGCAGATCCAGTTATGCATGGCATTGCGTGAGCGCGGCGAGGCGTTTGCGGGGTTTCTGACTTCGCAACAGTCAGTGGAATAATCAAGAAAACACCGGAAACTTGCCGATGGGTGCTCGCGGATAATCGAGTTTAGATATTGGCCCAGTACCAGTATTTTTGCTCTGGCACTTGACTCTGACCCCATCTGTTGGGGTCAGAGTGGACCCCATTTATTTCTCAATAACAATCACTACTCGGCACAATCACTACTTGGAGTGTTAGGTCCGTTATATTTTTTATGGCATATCTCGAGTTGGGCTGTTTTCAACAAGGGGAACTCACCAGTATTGCAGCTCAGGTGATTTCCAACATCGCCCGCATATACTGTGACTGTGTCCAGATCATAGACACTTTTTTCCCCTTCTTCCGGGAAAAACATGGCGCGGGGAAAACTTTCCCAGGTAAATATAGAGATCCAGATATCCACATCTGAAAATCCGTCGGCAATCACTGTTCTGAACGTAATTCGAATATTGGATGCAGTATCGGATTTTTTTCTACCACCCTGGGTGATTCCCCAATCCGTGCCTACGGTAATACCCTCGATCTGGCTGCCACTAAATACTTCTCCACACGCGAAGAATACATCATCCCACGCATCATCATCTCCCAACCCCTCAACACAGCCATCCCAGGACTGACCTGTTGGAGCAGGGTGATCACAGGGTCGGCTCATGTCGAGTGACAAGGTGCTGGTGTAACCAGAATCCCGGTTGTTGGAGTCGATGTTTACGGGGTTGAATCTAAACCCTCCCATGGTTAGGGCAGCGGTATACTCTGGTGAAGGTTCAGGATCGGTATTGCAATCAGGCCAGGTTGGACACCTGTCCGGTTTCCCGGCAAGCGCGGAGACAGACAAGCCCAGGAAGGCCAGGGTAACTAATATTTTCAGAAATTGGATTTTCATGAGTATATTCCTCTGAGTTTCAGATACTTCATACTTCGAAAGTATTTTGTTCTTGGTGTCGTTTAAGATGGATTTTGCTCCCAGGATGATCACTTGTCTGTGCGTGTGAGCACACTCGCAAAAAAATCTTCAATTGGACTACGTTAAGAAACGAGAAACTTGTAAATTTGGAGGCGTTTTTTCAAATCCATGGTAATCTTTCTCAGGTTCCATGATGTCCATAGCTCATGCTCAGTAAATTTTCCCCAACGTTGTTCCCCGGGTCAATTTTTCGAACTGGTTTTATCTCCTGGTTGAGTCAGAATTTATTGCTCAAGTAATCTCCCATTGAAGGGGAAAGTCATTGAATGTGCGTACGCGCACATAACTTTCTGATTTTGTGCTTTAATATATATAAAACATGTACTTGTAATTGCGCCCGCTTGAATTTGAGGTTTCACTTAGAAAACATACCCGTCGAGCTATGCAAAATAGAATCCTCCAGGTTTTAAAAGACAGTCATCTGTTTGAAGGGCTGAGACCGGAGCTGATCGATAAAATCGCATCATCTGGTACCCAAAAGACCATTGCGGCCGGCGAAATTCTGTTTCAGAAAGGTGACCCGGCGAATGCGCTGTGGGGTGTATTGTCAGGTCGCATCGCGATAGAGATCGGGACCGATGATGGTAAGGAAATGGTGCTGGAAATCATTGGTGAAGGGGAGGTGTTCGGTGAAGTCGGGGTACTCGATTTCGGTCCCCGGCGGGTAGAGGCGAAGGCCGTGCAGGAAAGTGAACTGTTCAGGCTGGATCGTCAGCACTTTCTGAGACACCTGCATAGCAGCCCTGAACTTTGTTTCCGTATGTTCTCATTGCTTTGTTCACATTTGCGACAAACGACGGAGAACCTTGAGGACACAGCACTTCATAAACTTACCGGCCGGCTGGCAAAACGGCTTATCACATTGGCGGCGAACTCGGAGAACGACCCGAACAGTCTGCAACTTGCCAGTCAATCAGATCTCGCCAGTATGCTCGGTGTGAATCGTGAAGCTATTAACCGGCATCTCAGAGAATTTGAAAAAAATGGCCTGATTAAGATTGGCCGGGGGCACATTGAAATATTGGATCGAAAAGCACTGGCCGAAATGGCCACACCGGGACAAAACGGCCACCGGACCGAATGGGGCAAGGAAGACTTAGTATCACTCAGGCGCGAGTCATTCACAAACCACTACAAAATTGCGGACAACACCACGGAACAGGAGCCCCATAAAGCGGGGCTACTGGCTGTCGACGCAGCGGAATACTCACGCTCGTTGATGTGCGATGCAGCTGGAACATTGAGGCAAATCGAAGTTGGTCTCAAGGTGGTTGAACGCACCATAAAACAACACCAGGGAAGTGTTATTTGGCATACCGGTGACCGCGTGCTTGCTGAATTCCCGGAAGCGGGTCTTGCCGTGCAGGCAGCGCTGGAAATCCAGCAACAGGTCAACCCAAATAGCAGCAGCGGTCAAAATAGCAACGCCACCAGGCAGGAATCCCTGTTCCGGATTGGGGTTCACTTCGGTGAGGTCCCTACAAAAAGCAGCCACTTCCTCGGCGAGACAATCAATATCGCCATCCGTTTGACACAGCTATCCGGTGCGGGCGGAGTCGCCATTTCCAGAACGGTCCGCGACATGCTTGAAAACCGGGAACAACTGGAATTACGCTTTTTGGGTGACCATGAATTGAAAAACGTGAGTGCAACGGTGCCGGTTTATGCGGCACGCACAACGTCAAAATTTAAAGCCCTGGGGATCCGGGCAGGCGCCCTGTTACCCAGGCGTTTTCGAAGGGTGGCGCTGGCTGCAACCCTAACCTTGCTGGCTGCAGGAACCTGGTTTGCAGGTGACTGGAGTGGTCGTCAGAAAGCTCCAACAATTGTGACCATACCGCCGCTGTCGATCGTCGTATTACCTTTTGCGACTGGTGAGAATACAAGTCTTGATTATCTCGCTGACGGTATTCCAGAGAATATTCGTGAATTGCTGAGAACCATTCCTGGAATCCACCTGATTGGCCGGGAATCATCCGAATACTATCGGGACAACCCGGCCAGCATGGAACAAATGGGCCGCGATCTGGGCGTTGCCTGGGTGTTACATGGTCGCGTCATCCAGACCGATGATCAAATTGTGTTTGAGGTTAATCTTGAAAACACCGTCATCGAAACACAGTCCTGGAAAGAAACGTTTTCGGTATCCGCAAGGAGAAGTGCAAGTGACTCTCCAGATCTGAGCGTTGCCATTGTAAGACGTGCTGCGTCATCGATGGGCATTACCGATGAGAACAGTAAAAGTCTTGCCTTATTCTCGCTATTAACCACAAACCCCGAAGCTCATGGATACTATCTCAGAGCACAATATGAATTCCGCCTTGGGCAGGAGCGTACAATATTAAAAGCGCATTCACTGTTACAGGCCGCGATCAAAGCAGACCCGAATTTCGCTGAAGCGTATGCCTTGCTGGCAAACTTGGTTCGGCATTTTTACCCTCTGGATCAGTTAGATGAATACACACCGGAAATGCGAGCCGAGTTGTCCAAACAGTACCTGGGCAAGGCGGTGCTTCTGAAGCCGGATTCGCCGCATGTATTGGCGGAATCAGCAAATTGGCGTGTGTGGGACGGTGATATCGAAGGCGCAGAGGCGTTGATCAGTAAAGCATTGCAAATCGATCCGGTAAATATGGATGCCCTACTGGCTCATGGACGTGTTTTAGCGATACGGCGGGATTATGTAGAACTTGGCAAGTTTGCAGAGCATATTCTCACCCTTGAACCCTTGTCCTTAACGAGCATGCGTGCCGCTTTTTCTTCCAGAATGAGAGCAGGTCGTTACCAGTATGCCCTGGACCTTGCAGAACGGGCGTTGGCACTTTATCCCGAAGCTGATGCACTGAATGCTTATTCTTGGGTCGCGGACAGTAAAATGAAACTCGGAGACCGTCTTGGGGCAATCGAGGCCTACCGCAAGGGTGAGCCAGAGAGTAACCCGCTTGATTTGTGGACCGGAATTAAGCATGACCAGACCGCGATAAAGGCGTTTTGGGAATGGCAGTCGCAATTCGTCCATGTATACCTGGGCGATTATGATCAGGCCAGGCAAATAATGATAAATCGCTACGACTCACCTGTTTCTCAAATAAACTGGTTACAAGATATCACCTACTTGATTTATCGGGCTGAACTGGAGTCTATCGCGGGAAACTATGCGACTTCCATTGAGTTTTTTGAAAGGGCGCGTCTACTCATAAACGAAGATAGTCACGGTTTGCAATGGCCTCAAATGTATACAAAAACAGCTGTTGTCCGCCAGTCTCATTGTGCACTGGCTTTGTTACTTGCTTATCGGAAAACCGGTCAGGATGAACAGGCTGATGTTTTGTCTCAACAGTTTGCAGACCTGCTCGTTGAGGCCAGGGAATCAATCGCAACTGTCGATGACAAGGCGCACTATCAGCTTCTTTATAAAGAAGCCCAGTACCACGCTATTGAAGGCCGTACCGACGAAGCAATTCGTGTCCTTCGGGACTGGGTGGATCATGGCGTCATTTTCACATACATCAGTTGGGACCCTTATCTTGAGAATCTGCGTGGTGAGTCTGAATTCGAGGCCATCGTCGCCGAGGTAGAAACGGAGCTGGCAGCGGTCAGGGTGCGCTACCACACACGCCAATCCGAAATTGGGCAAGAGGAAGGTGCCTGAGAGCAACGGAAGGAATTTTTGGGGTCAGAAAAAATTTTGGGGTCAGAGTAAAAATTCGAACCCCAAGTTTTTACTCTGACCCCAAGTATTGACCCCAAGTACTTGGTGTCGGGTTAGCTGACACCGCACAATGTTTTTTGCGATATAACCACAAAAATATCCCGGGTATAGCGAACGGATTCAACGTCCGCTATTGACTAAAATGGGCTCTGATCAGGCTATTTGTCTATATTCTCCTCGGGAATCGGAACGCGATCTCCCTGGTGACTGAGGTAGAGGTCACCAAAGCCGCCGGTCAGCAACTTGTCCTGATGAAATGTGCAAACTTTGTAGTAGTAGCCCTCACCGTCCCTGGCGAGCGCCGCCGCGGCGATGTGACGGGATTGCACGGCGCTGTTACCGCCGCTGACACGATCGGTCCACCAGTCCTTGTCCACGATATTAATGCGGTGAATGCCCTCCCAACCGGCGTTTTGCAGCAGCGACCGCATCTCGTCGGCCATCGACTGATTGGTCATTGCGGCTGCCGGCAGCGTAACTGCTGCGGACACGCCTGCGGCGATTTGCTGGTGCAGCTTGGCATATGCCCCGAAGTCGTCACCGCTGATGGTGAAACTGCCCGCAGACCAGGTGACGCCAAAATAGACGATATCGAATTCCATGGTGTGCTGGCCGGGGGCCAGCTTCGACAGGTGTTCGGTCAACTCATTGGGGCCCTGGCGCAACGTAGCCGTGGAGGAGCCATACTCACGGTTGGGATCGGCGTAGGCCGTCATGTTGGCCGGGTCAGGCGCAATTTCGAAGACCAGGTGCTGGCTGGCCATTAGATCGGGGCTTTTCAGCTTCACAAACTGCGCGTGTATTTTCTCGCCATCCAGCCTGACGTTAACCATCACGTCGGCACTGCTCTTACCGCTGTAGATTTCAGACCATGGCTTGACCGTTTGAATGAGTCCGTAAATATAATCGCCGGCCATGAACTGGCTGGTAAGGTTGGAAGGATTACCGGTAGAAATCGGTTGGGTTGAAAACACGATTTGCCCCATGTTGGCTTGGGCCGCGGCTTGCTCTGCGGTGAAACTGTCATAGGCCGATTTGAAATTGTCCATGTAGCGATTGAGTTCACTCATGGTCGAGCCCAGGGCACCGCAAGGTTCGGCGGCCCAAGGCGTATTGGCCAATTCCGCCTTCAAGGCGACACTTTCGTCATAAAAGCCTTTGCAGCGTGGCATGTCGCCGGCATCGGCGCTGACGCAGCGATATAAGGCTTTGTCGCCTTCGGTGTAGGCCTGCATGCGTTGATTCCAGGCTTCGCAGTCGGCTTCGGCTGCCTGGGCCTGCGCCTCCGTCTCTGCGGCTGCGGCCGCGCTTGCTGCCGCGGTTTTGTCGATGTTGGCATGCAACCCGTCGATATTCGCTTGCATGGCGTCAATACGCATTTTTAAGGCGGCTATTTCCGGGTTGCCCGGATCACAGGGGCTCGATGCGCTTTGGCACTTCTTGAGGATGTTTTCGTAGTAGTAGTTGGCCGAGTTGAATGGTTGCTCGACGGCGTCCAGCTTGACCTCGTCGGGATCGGTCGAGCCACGCACCGTGCGACCCCCCGTGCTGTCTTCAGCCCACTTTGATTCCGCTTCATCCAGCTTGGCGTTGGCGTTAGTCATGTCGCCCTGGACCGCCCGTGGTAACGCGTTCGGATCAGCGACCGGGGCCGAAGCAGGTTGTGGCATTGCCGCAGCCGAAGGTTTGGGCGGGAGCCCCGGTGCCGCAGTACTGGCCTTGGGAGTGGAAACACCCAGTTTGCGATCCAGGTTTTTCCGGATCTGGCCGTATTTCGTTTCGAGGGACTTCAGCTTCGTATTTGCGGGGTCCGCCGCCTTGAGTTGTTCGATCTGCAAGGCGATGGCATTGAGTTGCTGGTCCGCTTCTTCATTCTTGCCGCTGAACATGTTGTTCTCCGCGGCCCGCAGGCTCTTATTGATCTCATTGGCGAGCACGGTGCTGTCCACGGCCTGATCAGCGAGCGCGTGGTTCATCCAAACGGCAGGAACGGCGGCGCACAATGCCGCTATCATGATCATGCGCATGCTAGCGCGAAATAAATGTGGCAGGCGGAACTTGTTCATTCGCATCACGATTGTTTCTCCAATCTGAGCCATGGTGAAAAGGGGCGAACGGTGGTTGGTTTGCCAGGTCCGCTGGAAAAAATTACATCTTTGAATAACCAGATATCTGTTTTTATGCCCGCTATTAATACAGGTCCAGGATCGCGGGTGCGCCAGCTCAATTGAAAAGGCCCAGCTTTTTTGGTTGTTCAGTGCTGACTTTTTGCTCCATTGTTATCATTAACACAAAAGAGAATGCGGTGTAATTGACAGAAATCAATTAGATACTGCTTTAACCAGGACGGGCGCGCAGCTACTGCAACTTGTGTTCAAGCGAATATTTGGGGTCAGAGTAAAAACTTGGGGTTTAAATTTTTACTCTGGATTAACCCGGGTTAATCCACTTTGACCCCAAAATTTCGCATTTTTACTCTGGCACTTGACTCTGATCCCATCTGTTACTCTAGTCAGAAAATTTAGAACACCCTTGTAATTCAGTACGAAAAGTCATGGGTATACGGGCTTTTTTTCCGGGCTTTTTTTATATAAAACAAGAAAATACTGTCAGTTCATGCTATTGACCCCGCGGGCTGGGTGGGGTCTAATAGTAACCACAAGGGAAACACCCAACTCTCAGGGAACAGCAGACGTCGCACCAATGAGGTCTGCTAACGAGCAAGTTGGTGTAAGGGTTATCCAATGGAGGGATTCACATGACCACCCGTATCAATCACGTCAGCGCCTGGCTTATTATCAAACTTTCATTTGTTACTTTCATGCTCGCATGGGCATCTCTGACTCAGGCTAATGACGTTCCAGAACCCCTGCTCTTGCCCGTGGGGGTTCCAGAGACGGTTGGCTTGCCCGATCATGTAGTTGCGAAGCAACTGGTGCGGGTAAATCAGCGTGCCTGGCGATCGCCGGTTCGAGTTCAAAAGGCCATAGTTATACTTTCTTAGCAAAAGGGGAAATAAGTCATGCTATTCAATAAACATCTCAATAAACATCTGAAGGCGGCGTCGCTTGGCATGTCGCTGGTTGTGCTTGCCACAGTGAGTTCGGCCGCGGCCGCTCAAGGCAACATGGAATTTGGTCTGGGACGGCCAGCGACGATCGACGAGCTACCGGACGGCGCTTTCAAGAATTCGCTCAAGACGTTGCCGCCGCAAGCAAGCGCACGCGCGCTCGGCATATTGAAGAATGGTGAGTTCCCGGCGGCGGATTTCCAGCACATGCGGGTTGATCCGCAGGGTTTTATCCTCTACGTGGATCCATTGCCGGAAGAGGGCGCGCAGGAAGTCACTGGCTACCCGCCTCCATCGAACAACACAGCCCTGGACGTGCTGACGCTGCATTCCAAGCCGGGTGCGGCCAACACCCTCTATGTCGATTTTGATGGTCATATTCTTCAGGGAACGGTCTGGAATTCCGGCTCCGGCTTTGCAGTGCTGGACATGCTGCCGTTCAACTACAACGACTCAGATCCTGATTCCTATACCCAGGACGAAGTTGACCGGATCGCCGAGGCCTGGCGGAGAGTGGCGGAAGATTTCGCGCCGTTCGACGTGGACGTAACCACGGAAGAGCCACCGTACACGACGTTAGCAGACAATGAGCGATACTACGGCCCGACAACCGGGCACGCGCTGGTCACCAATCGGATCGACCGTTTCGGCAACGCGGCCTACAACTGCAGTTGCGGCGGCGTCGCTTACCTGAATCAGTGGGGCAATACCAACAACGTCACCAACCTCAATTTCAACTCTGGCATCACCAGCAATGCGATGACGATCTCGCATGAGACTGGCCACACGCTTGGCCTCAGCCACGACGGCACCCAGACAGCCGGGTACTATGGTGGCCACGGTTCGGGCGCCACAAGCTGGGGTCCGATCATGGGCGCGCCCTTCGGAAAGAGCGTCGTGACCTGGAGCCGAGACACCTACCCGGGTGCAAACAACTCACAGGACGATTATCAGTACATTATCGACGACATTCCATTCCGCACCGACGATCACACGGATACGAACCTCGCTGCGGCCACACCGCTTGAGGTGACCGGCGGCACCAATGTCGTCAGCCAGAATCGGGTGAACGATCCGGAGATGGTAGTCCTCGCCAATAAGGGAATTATCGAGGATCAGAACGACATCGACCTGTTCTCGATGAATGTGCAGGCGGGTCTTATCAGCCTGAGCATAGAATCCGATACCATGGCCACCTTTACCGCAAACCAGGGTGCCGATCTCGATATTGAGGCCAAGCTTCTGGATGCGGGCGGATCGGTTCTGCAGACCAGCAATCCATTCAGTTCACTGGATGCGACAATCAGTTACAACGGGCCCGCCGGCACTTATTATCTGGAGATCACCGGCGTTGGAAAAGCGGTGAACGGCACGGACCCCGGCTACAGCGACTATGGCATTGTCGGGCAGTTTTACATTAACGGCACTATTCCACCGGATGTGGTGATCACTGATCCGCCTGTTGCGCCAGATGATCTGTCCGCGACGGTTTGGGATGACGACAATATCGACCTGACATGGACCGATCCGGAAAGCCTGCCTGAGGCCAACGAGGAAGGGTACCGGGTCTTCCGATCGGTCGATGGCGGTCCATTCGGATTGCTGGCCTCAATCGCAGCGAACAGCGAGTTCTATTCTGACAACAACCTCGCCGACGGAACCTACAGCTACTACGTAGAGGTCTACAATTCTGTGGCGCCGGCGGATCAGTCGAACCAAGTGGGTCCAATCGTCATTGATAAGCCAGTTGTTCCCACCACAGCAGTTGCGACCAGCGAAACGACGGCATCGGGCACGATTACATCGGGCAGCTACCTCAACACCCAGGTTTTGGCCGGATCCGAGACCTTGCGGGAAGCTCATCAGGGCGGCAAACCGGCAAACCGGAAATCTTTCATGGATCATACCTGGAATGTGACCGGTGTGGCGCCAGGCGCCACCGTCGTGCTGTCAGTGACGGGCTTTGCGCCAGATAACTCGGAGAATGACGATTTCAATCTGAGCTACTCGGTAAACGGCGGTTCGTGGTTTGATTTGGGGACTATCGTGAATGGCGGCGGATCCGACACCTTCATGGCTTCGCTCGATCCTGCGACCAGTGGAAGCGTGCGGGTGCGAGTGGTCGACAGCGACCCGAATACTGCGGGCGCGAGCAATCTCGATACCGTTGTCATCAACGAGATCAAGGTCCAGTCGGGCGGTGATCCTGGAAACTTCGCCCCGGTCGTGACCATCACTGCGCCAGCGGATGGAACCAGCGTACCGATGGGAACGCTCCTGAACTTCACCGGCACAGCCGATGATGCAGAGGACCTTGATTTGACTGCTGGCATTTCCTGGTCATCGAGCAAAGACGGGCCAATCGGGACCGGCGGCGACGCAAGTGTAATTCTCAGCGTAGGCGACCATGTCGTGACTGCCAGCGTCGTCGACTCTGAAGGTGCCACCGGCGAGGACGCGATCAACGTGACCGTATTCGATCCAAGTGGTCCGACCACCATGTCGGTCTCCGACCTTAGCGGCTCTGGTGTAGCTGGCCCAAGGGGCGGCAAGTGGAATGCGGTTG
>JAHEER010000100.1 GCA_024640625.1 Desulfobulbaceae bacterium | reverse complement strand
AGGGCAGCCGCGATACGATTTTCAATCAGCCCAGACATCCCTATACCCAGGCGCTGCTGTCCGCTACACCAATTGCCGATCCTTTTCATGAGAAACAGAGAATAGTCCTGCACGGTGAATTACCGTCGCCGATTGATCCTCCCCCCGGTTGTTTTTTCAATCCGCGCTGCTCCAGGGCATCCGCCCGCTGTCTGGAAGTATTTCCCGAGATGCGTACGCTCGGTGAAACCGAAGTAGCCTGTCACAATCCCATAGAAAAATAGTATTTATTAAAATTATTTCTTTGGTATGCCCGCCCCGCGGTCGGGTTGTGCAAGCCGTGCAAGCGGGGCGAGGCGTCTGTCAGCGGCATTCGCCGCTTTTGAGCCGCTATCTTTCTGGCTGGTGAAAGCAGGACGGACCGGTCAGGGGTCGCAGACCATCATTTCTGCGGGCCTGGATCCAGGAAGTCGGCGAGTTTGTCTGGCTTCGCACAACATGAACAAGCATGGTGGGTTGTCGTGCCTATCTTGCCATGCAGAGAAACCTGTTCCGGAAGTTTCGGGCTCCCTACCCTAACTATTAGTAAATGTGTAGGAAAATGTGTATATAGGTGAAATTGCCTAATTTTTCGTAAGGTTTCGGCCGATTGCAAAAAATTGCCTAGAGATTATAACTTGACCCTGATATTGTCCTGGCTGGGCGAGACAGGGGGCTCCTCAGCTTACTTTGGCCTGTCAACAGAAGTAGAATGGCGTCGCGCCGCATTCGCGCACTCGTCAGTCTGGTGTTCCCCTGAATGAAGTTATTCTGCTAGAAAGCGAACATCTGCCATATCAACCGTTTTTTCTAGCATTTACGGGAGAGGTAACTCCCTTGCCTCTCCCGGTTTTTTTTGTCGAGAGCACTGACCGCACGGCTAGTGCAACGTCGTGCCGAGCTGTTGCGCTGTCTCGGACCCCTCTGGATAGCTCAAGCTGCACCCCCCGATGCCCTCTGCCGCGGTTGCAGATATTGTGCTGGTGAGTTCCTCTGAGGTGCTGAACTGTAGATTCGTTCGCTATCCCAAGCCCAGACAGTTGCCGGCTGATCTGCTCGATTAGATCGATATCGAGCCCTCCGAGGTAGACCATCGGTTTTTTGAGGGTACAGCCATGCACGGCCACCACATAGCGTGATTTGCTGATAAGAGCAAGGGCCTGGGGGTGATCAAATTTGTGACTGGTGATGTGCAGGTCACGGTTGTCATCTTGCTTCAGTCCATTGAAGCAGAAAAGGTTGTAGCGATCGGCGGCTATGAGAGCGGCTATTTCCGAGGTGTTCGGCTCTATTCTGCCGCCATGTGGAGCGATGATGGTCACCTCGCTGCCACGATCGAGTGCGATTACCTGAAACTCTCGCTCATGTCTGCTCAGTTCTGCGAAATTTTGATATTTATCCACCATGGGCGTCTTCGTTGCAGTGTTTTTTTCTTGCTGACAAATAGTACCATAACAGATTAAGTGGAAAGGGTAAGATCAGGAACCCATATAATATGGAGGTTGCTATGAAACTCAGATATTTTTCCCATTCGTCCTTCCAGATTACCACCGATTCCGGACTGGTTCTGCTGATTGATCCATTTCTGGATGACAATCCAACCTCGCCGGTAACCTCGGATCAACTGACTGCCGACTTCATTGTCCTGACCCATGGGCACGGTGACCATCTGGGCGATGGGTTCAAGATAGCTGCCCGGACCGACCCGCTGTTTATCTGCGTCAACGAACTTGCCAGCTACTGCAGTGAGAAAGGCTTCAGGGCCCACAATATGCACATCGGTGGATCCTACCGCTTCGATTTCGGCCTTCTCAAGTTTACCATCGCCCACCATGGGTCCATGACGCCGGATAACACCTATGCGGGCGAGCCGGCCGGCGTGGTGCTGACAATCGATGGAAAGACACTCTATCATACCGGTGACACGGGACTTTTTTACGATATGAAGCTGATTGGAGAGATGACACCGCTCGATTATATGCTGCTCCCCATCGGGGATAATTTCACCATGGGCATCACCGATGCGATCAAGGCGGTCGAACTGGCCGATCCGTCCATAGCCATTCCCATGCACTACAATACCTTTCCGGTGATCGAGGCCGATCCCCAAGAGTTCAAGCGAGGTGTTGAAGCACTAGGCAAGAAGGCGGTGGTGATGGAGTTTGGCCAAGAGATAGTGCTCTAATATTATATATTTCCTGCGCCACTGCAGATGACGGGGAGCCCGCCGGGCTGCAACCACTTGAAAATTGATGAAAGAACAGTAGCGAACCCTGTCGTTCCCGAGGGCATGGATGTCGGAGCTGTAGTTTTTGCCATATTTCTCTGTGTGCTGTTCGGCGCCAATGCGGTGGCGATTAAAATCAGCCTCACCGGTCTGGGGGTGTTCACCACCGCCGGCATTCGCTTCGGCATTGCCGCACTGGTCATTTTCCTCTGGGCCCGGCTCACCGGTCGGCCAGTCCGGCTCACCAGTCATCAGCTGAGGCTCATGCTGATTCTCGGGTTGATATTTTATGTCCAGCTGTCACTCTTTTATCTCGGGCTCGCCCGAACAACCGCATCGCATGGGACCCTTATTGCCAACATCCTGCCTTTTGTCGTGCTGGTACTGGCTCATTTTTTTATCCAGGAGGAGCGTATTTCGGCCCACAAAGTCATTGGCCTCATTCTCGGTTTTTGCGGAGTGCTGCTCCTTTTTGGGGATGCGGGTCAGATGGATCGGAAGATCTTGCTGGGTGATCTGTTCGTCTTGGCGGCGGTAATAATCTGGGGAGGCAATGCCATCTACACGAAGCGCATTATCGGCTCTTTCCACCCCATCCAGATCACCCTCTACCCACTGACGGTGGCGGCACCGCTGTTCCTGCTGACGGCGTTGTTTGTGGATAAGGAAATGGTCAGTTACGTCGATGGTTCGATTCTCGCCTCCATGGCCTATCAGACTTTTGTAACCGCATCCTTCGGACTGATCGGCTGGATGATGATGATAAAACGCTACGGTGCCACCACTCTCCACAGTTTTATTTTCATTATGCCGATTTCCGGTGTATTCTGTGGGGTAATGATGCTCGGTGAACCGCTGACCAGGAACCTGATCGGGTCGATCATCCTGGTGACAGTCGGGCTGATCGTCGTCAACCGCTCCTCGAGGGGGCTGGGACTGAAACAGTACTACCACCACATTTTCCCAGGGAAACATTAGTATATGTTTGGAATAATAAAAAAAATTATGGGTGATTCTGCTCCTGCCGAGAGCCCTGAGAAGCAGGGCGATGCCCATGTCGCGCTCTGCGTTCTGATGATTGAGGCGGCGCACATCGACGGGGAATGTTCGGACGAGGAGATGGCCCATGTGATCGCGACCTTGACCGACAAGTGCGGGGTTTCAAGAGATGATATAGATGAACTGGTGGAACGGGCTTATCAACAGAGGGAAGATTCCATCGACCTGTTCACCTTCACCCGTTATATCAACCAGAATTATTCGAAAGCAGAGAAGCTCCAGGTCATGGAATCGGTCTGGCGGGTCATCCACATAGATGGGCGTCTCGAGGGCCACGAGGATCATTTTGCCCATAAGCTGGCGAACCTGCTTCGCCTAACTCATAAAGAGCTTATCACTGCTAAAATAAAGGCAAGGGAGCAATTGCAAACCTGAGCGGCTGGAATGAGCAAGGACAGGGGCACAAGGCAGCGCCAAACAGATAAGTTCGATGTAAGAAAGACCCTTGAGAGGCGGGCTGAAGAGCTGTCCATCCTCAACCACCTGGCAGAAGCTATCAGTTCAAGCCTCGATCTCGACGACATTCTCCACTCCATCTGCCGCGAGATGGTGATGGTTTTAAACGCCAGAAATGTCGGTATCGCACTTCTGAATGAGAAGAAAGACAGTCTCAAGGTGGTTGCTTTTCATACTGAGCAGCCGGACGAGACCGATGTCACCGGCCTCGAGTTCAGCCTCGAGGGCAATGACGCGAGCCTGTTCGTCATCAAAACCGGTGAGCCGATTGTGGTTCCCGATGCCCAGACAAATCCGATCACCAGGTCAATTCACGAGGTGATGAGGCAGCGCGGGACATCCTGCCTGATGGTGGTGCCTTTAATGGCCCGTGGAGAGGTGATCGGCACCATTGGCATACCGTCCAATTCCCAGGAGATCTTCTCCCAGGATGATGTCAGGCTAAGCCAGACCATCGCCGGTCAGGTGGCGAGTGTTATTGACAATGCCAGGCTGCACCAGTCGGTGAAGCGGGCCCGGGATGTGGCTGAGCGGGAATTGGAGATCGGCCGTCAGATCCAGACTTCATTCTTTCCGGAATCGATCCCCACACTCAAGGGCTGGAACCTGGCAGTCTATTTCCAATCTGCCCGGCAGGTAGCCGGCGACTTTTATGATGCCTTTGTCCTCGGAGACGGAAAACGTTTAGGGCTGGTGCTGGCAGATGTGTGTGACAAGGGGGTAGGGGCGGCCTTGTTCATGGTACTCTTCAGAAGTCTGTTGCGCGCCAATCTTATCCAGGGGTTCGAGCAGCAAGAAGACCAGGATGTCGATCCCGGTCAGATGCTCGTCGAGGCTGTTGACAAGACTAACAGATATATCGCCACAAACCATGCCCGGGCCAGTATGTTCGCCACTCTGTTCGTGGCGGTAGTGGGGCAGGACAACGACGACTTGTGCTATCTCAATTGCGGGCACGATGCACCGGTACTCAGGCGCGATTCCGGTGAGATTGAACGGCTCAAGCCCGGCAGTCCGGCAATTGGGATGTTCGCCGATCTGGAGTTCAATTACTCGCATATTGGCATGAACAGGGGTGATTCCATAGTCGCGTTTACCGATGGGGTTACCGATGCCCGCTCATCTGAAGACAAACCATTTGGCGAGCCGCAGCTTCTGTCGGTGCTCACCGAGAAGGGTTCACTTCAGCGGCGGCTGAAGAACCTGGAAACAGCGATTTCCGCCCATATTCAAGAGGCCGACCAATTCGATGACATCACCTGGCTGGGGATTGAAAAAACCGAATGAAAAAGGTGGGTAATAGATGAAACGGATCAGCACAAGTCAGGTTGCTCCCGGCCTCTACTGGGTTGCCATTCCAGAAGCACATCTTTTTCTGCAGTGCGGCTGCGTCGAGGATTCGGTCAAACACCTGATCCGCCGCGGCCTGATTACCTCTCTTGAAAAAAACGATATCAGCTGGGAAACAGGTCCCAATGCCATCCTGCTCTCCGATCTCATGCTGCAGGGAGGTCATTTTTCCAATCTGGCCGAGTTTCCTGTCCTCCAGATGCTCTATCGGCAGGGAATGGGCATTCCCGGTCATCCCAACAACACTGGAAGAAAGCCTCTGTTAATCGGTAATGCGAAACAGATACGGGCTCAACTCGAATATATCCATCGTGGAAATTACGGCTTACTGTCGTTTGAGGAATTGCAGGAAGCCGGATTGAGCAGCGAGGAAGCTGAACTTGTCTGGAACCTGAAAATGGAGTTCGCCATTGGAAAAATCGAACGGACCGATGATCTGATCGATTCCATCGTCCTCGCCAGCGAGGAGACAGAAATCTCCAATGGTGTCTGCATCAGGCGAGATGCCATCAACGAGTTTACCATTTCCTATAAAGGAGAAACGGTCTCGGTAAATTTGAATATACCCGTTACCCAGCGTTATCCCGCTCCCTACCCACTGGGATTTCACAATATCAAACGGGAATATTTCGGGGTGGTTCACTCGGGCCAGGGAGACGGTTGGGATATCAACCGCCCCTGCATGGCCAGTATCATAGTCTATCAAGGAAAAATTTATCTGGTCGATGCGGGACCCAATATCGCTTACTGTCTCATTGCCCTTGGCATCGGCATCAACGAGATCGAAGGCATATTCCATACCCATTGCCACGACGATCACTTTGCCGGCCTGCCGACCTTGTTGCTCAGTGATCATCGCATCAAGTATTTTGCTGCGCCCTTTGTCCGGGCTTCAGTCTTCAAGAAATTGTCTGCCTTGTTGTCGCTGCCCGAGGAGGACTTCTTCGAGTTTTTCGATGTCCAGGACATACAGGAGGGAGCCTGGACAGACATCAACGGACTTGAGGTCAAACCGCTTCTTTCCCCACATCCTGTGGAGACAACGACGCTGACCTTCAGAACTTTGTGGGGCGGTCGCTATTACACCTATGCTCATTTGACCGATATCATCAGCTGCGACAGGCTGCGAGCCAAACAAGATGGAGTGCACCGTCTTCCCGCTGGATACCTGCAGCGGGTAATCGACGGTTATTTAACAGAGGTTGACCTGAAAAAAATAGATATCGGCACCGATATCGTTCACGGCCGGGCGACCGATTTCGAGGAGGACAGCTCAGACCGGATTATCCTGGCTCACACTTCGGTACCTCTAAACGACTATCAGAAGGAGATAGGTTCCAGCGCACCATTTGGCATGATTGACGTGTTGGTCAAGAGCCACACGGATCCTCTGCTTGATAGGGCATATCTCTATCTGGCAGACTATCTGGCCGGGATCGAGGAACACGATCTGAAACAACTGCTGAATAATCAGATCGTCGAGTTCAACCCCGGAACCATAATCCTCAAACGCGACACACAGACCATTTTCCTGTACCTGCTGCTGACCGGCACCATCGAGATGATCAACGCCAAAACCGGCATCTACAATATTTTCTCGTCGGGAGCCTTGATCGGGGAAAACTACAGTTTGACCCACAACTTATCCAGTGCAACCTATCGCACCATCAGCTTTGTCCATGCCTTGAAGATTCCTTCCTCGGCTTTTAATCGTTTTGTTGAGGAACATCACCTGCTCAACTCTCTGAGCCAATTACTCAGCCGCAAAGAGTTTTTGTTGTCGACCTGGCTTTTCGGCGAGTCCCTCTCTCCCCGCGTGCAGACCCATATCGCAGAGCATCTGGTGCCCTTTGAATTCAACGAAGAAGGACTGCCACTCAGCTCTCTTGATGAGAAATTTATCTATATCATTGAACGGGGTGCGCTGCTTCGCATCAAGGACGGGAGAATCGTGGAAAAACTCGAGTCCGGGGATTTCTTCGGCGAAGACCGGGCGGTATTCGTCTCTGAGTACAGGTCGGAACTGCTGATTCAGGAACCTGTCAGCGGCTATCGGCTGCATACCGAGCATATAATGGATATTCCCATTATCCGCTGGAAACTGTTAGAGACTCATCAGAAACGGGTGCGGGCGACGTGGGGTTAGTGCGGTATGAGATTCTCCCAGTTATTCTCTTCTGACTTTTTCTGGCCGGCGTCGGTATCTTTATCGTGGCGTTCGTTGAAACATCGACGTTCGTCGTCCATCAAATCCGGCATGCTCAGTTTCACCATGTTGCCGATCGATTCCTCCTCGTCTTTGAGATTGTGCTGGAGCTGGAGGGTGACTTTCCGTCCCTGTTCGTCGGTGAAAAACCATTTCCAGCTTTTGACATTACCGAACTGATCTCCGGAGAATTTGGGTTTTGCACCAAATTTTTCCCGGTAGCGCTTTAACAGTTCCTTGAAGAAATCTTGCGACCTGTCGCTATACTTCAGTTTTATCCGCAGGATCTTACCCGGATTCCTGCAGGTGCCAAAGGTGATGAAGGCCTTGCGGAAGCCGTTCAGGTCGGTAACGATCACTTCACTGAGATAGTTCTCGTGTCTCTCCACTGGATAGTCATCAATCGATCGATCCAGGGTAAAGCCTCCCACGGAGTAAGGAACCGCTGGCGTCGCGGCTGTCGACCAATCAGCGTTGCCAAGAAGGATTGTGACCACCCATAGGGCTGTAATTAGTATGGTTCGCATCATTCCCTCGCTGGTTTAAAATTCACTCTTAAATAAGGGAAATTCCCAGGGCCTGATTTGCGCTTTCCAGCGCTTCAGAATCTATCTGATTTAAAAGATCCTGTTCCCTTGCTGACAAGACATATGCAAAATTGGCGGCAACTTTAGCCATGCTGCCGGGATATTGGTTCATAACTTTCTGGAATCCATCCCGTTTCAACCTAAGGACCGACGACGACTCGGTGGCATACAGCGTAAATAGACGGATAGCCGGACCCAGCAGCGCGAGTCCGCCGAGAAACTCTCCCGGAACATGATCGCGCAATTGATAAAGCTTGTCATATAGCCGGTATGAGCTTCTCAATTTGCCGTTTATTAAAAAATAGGCACAACCGTCATCTTCACCCTGCACCATCAGTTGATCTCCCTCTATCAGGTCGATCTGCTTGCTCAGCATCGTAATCAGCTTCAAAGATTCATAGTCCAGCCCCAGCAAAAGAGGAATCTCACGCAGGTATTCGAGGTTCTGTTTGAAACTCGAGTGTTTCTCTTGTTCAGCGCTTTTTTCCGTGGACGAGTTCATACAATACTCCCTGTTCTGCAAGCAGTTTTTCGGGGGCGCCTGATTCAATAATTTTACCAGATTTCATCACCGCCACCTTGTCAAAGGAGGGCAACAGGTCCAACCGATGTATAACAGAAATGACCGTGGTGCTGCCCTTCCATTTTTCTATCAGATTCTGAATTCTGCTCTGTGAGGCGTTGTCCAGTGCTGAAGTTGCTTCATCCATGATAAGCACCTTCGGCTTTTTCAGCAGCACCCTGGCAATGGACAGCTTCTGCTGCTGGCCGCCAGAGAGCTTGTCGCCCCGGGTACCGACCTCAAATTCCATGCCGATCGCCGCCACCTGCTCCAGCAGGTCTTCTTCGATGAGAAGCTGCACTATGCATTGATTGACCCGGTCCTCGACCTTTGGTGAATCGCTTGTCAGACTGCCGAAGAAGATATTGTTGAGAATGGACTGGGAGCGAATATATTCGCTGTCCCTGTAGAACGAAACAGTGTCAGCCATATGTTCCTCAGACCAGAGACGAAATTCATGTCTGCCAGAGAGGATCAGTTTCTCGAGCAGGGGCTGCAGATCGATTATTTTGTGACGGGCCGGCACATAGCGAAAGGCAAGCTTGAGCAACAGAAGCCGCTCTTTCCTACGCAGGGTGGATACGGATAGAGGAGAACCTTCCAGTTGAGCAGCCAGCTCCAGGTAGGTATCATATTCTTCCGGAGTAATGGGCGTCTGTTCAAAGAAAACGCTGTCTCGCGGCACCTCCTTACCCAGGATGTCGACTGTTTGGGTGAGCAGATCGGCACCAGTTTCCAACAGGGGAAGGTGAAGATTTGCTTCCTTGAGAAAGCTCAGAAAGGCATCGTCTTCTTCCAGACTGTCCAGGGCCTGATTATCCTGAACGGAGCCGAAAATGATGTTCTCTATTATCGTCGAGTGGAAGAGATAATTGTCCTGGAAATAAAATTCAACATGTTCAGCCAGTTCGTCACCGAAATTTTTGCGAAAATTAGCCCTGACTTTGAGAAACCGCTCTTCCAGTTCGGGATAAAGCTGAACATCAAGGACGGTGTTGAGCCCGAACCGCAGGATATCTACAAAAACGCCGGCCTGCTGGAGGACGGCGATCTTATCGTCCAGGTTTATCGGCTCATTGGTGTCATCACGATCGGGGAAACCATCTATGGCATTACAGGCATAAAGCAAATTATCGTTGATCGTGCCAGAAAAGATAAAGGGTTCCTGGGAAATGAAGCCGATGGAGCGGATGGCCTCCTCCTTGGCAATGGAGGCGACGGAGCGGCCGTCTAGCAGTACCTCTCCGCCGGTATAGGAATATAACTGGCCGATACATTTGGCCAGGGTCGATTTTCCCGAGCCCGAGAAGCCGACGAGCGCCAGGTGCTCCCCGGCGTCGATGGTGAGATTCACCTGGTCCAGCAGCTTGATGCCGTTGGGGGTGACGAACTCCAGATCCTGGATTTCAATTCGGCCTCGGTGCGGTACCGGCGGAGGACGATCGGCAACCAGAGTGAATTCGGTTTGACCCTCGAAGATCTGCATGACCTTTTTATAACGAACTGAAGCATCCTGCTGGGTCTGATAGAAATCGATCAATTCCTTCCATGGATCGTAAAGTTTTTCCTGGGCTGAGAGAAAAGCTACGATCGAACCAAGCTCGGTCTCTCCCTGCATCAGCAAATAACCGCCCAGCAGCATGACCACCACGGGACCCAGACCGACAAATAGGTTGTTGGTCACCTTCACCCCGTAGCGATAGAGGGTCCAGATAATTCTGATTTTCAGCAGCCGCTCGATTATGGCGTTGTATCTTCGCTCCTCATTTTGAAAGGATCCCTGGGCATGAATTTCACTTATGCCGCTTATCGATTCGGTAATGCGGCTTGCCATCTTATTGGAGGAATCTACCCGCCGCCTGTTCCAATTATTGACGCCGCGCTGTACCAGAGGAACCACGAAAAGGGCGATCGGGTAAATGGAGAGGGTGACAATACCCAGCAGGGTGTTGAGCCAGATCAGATACGCGCCGATGGCCACCAGGGTAAGAACGTTGCTCAGGGGAACGGCAATGGCGGCACCGACGAAATTGGCCGAGGCGGAAAGTTCGGTGACCAGCGAGGCGACCACTGTCCCGGTTGGTGTTTTCCGAAAGAAGGACAGGGGCAACCGCAGAATATGCTGATAGAGATCACGGCGCATGTCGGTCAGGGCACGTTGACCAATTACAGTCTGCAAGCCATTGACGGAGAGTTTGAGCAGGCTTGAGAAGACTACGGCCAGCAGAAAGATCAGACAATAGACAACCAGCTGGCGGACATCACCGACGGCCAACACCTCATTGACAATGCGTTTTTGTATCTCAAGAGGCAGTACCCGCAGGAAAACCACTGCGAAGATGAGGAGAAGCAGTAAAAGCTGGAGCGACCATTTGGTTTTGAACACCCAGGAATAAAGAGAGCGCTTATAAATGGGCACTTCTTGAGTGGAGGTCATTGGCTTACCTGCCGGGTTTGAGGAGGGATCCTATGGTTGGCCGTTTAATCCCTGCTCCATTCATCTGATTAACTGTCAGGGTTTGAACAGAGGAGGAATCTGGCTGCCATGATAATAAAGACCTATGCGGTAGGCTGGATTGTCAGAGGATCCCACCGGCGTGCACCAGCGCACCTCGGCGATGCAGGTCAATTCTTCCAAAGAGGTATAGGTTTGTAGATGGCGGCCGATCATCCGGACACAGAGATTATCCCCGGGAATGGCCTGGTAACGGCTCTGAAAACACAGTCCCCCAAGGCTGTAGTTTAGCGTTGCTCCCCCATAATAGCAGAATGGATGCTCCGACCGTCTGGCGAACATGATGTCTTCGCTGATATCGATACGATCTTCTTTTCTTTTGTCGGAGCTCACTGCTACACCTTGAAACTTTCAATGGCCTTCAGGGTGTCAGGATGAATGGTCACATAGGAATCGAAACCGGATATTTCGAACACCTCTCTTACATGATCTTGCATATTGCTGACCGCAAATGACTTACTGGCGGTCTGCCGCTCCTTTACGGTTTTTAAAACAACCCTGAGTCCCGCACTTGAAATGTATTCAACTTTACTGAAATCGAGCAGCAGGTGATGGCCGTTGTCGCTGGCATTGATTAAGCCAATTTCCTGCTCGAGGATTGGTGCACTGTTGGAGTCCAGCCTCCCATTGGGAGAGAGTATTATAACTCCCTGTTCTTCGGTTTTATCTATATCCATCGAAAGCCCTCCTATTGCGTGACTATAAGTACTGTTTCAAATTTTTTTGGTCAGGGTGACGATATTTTTCTCATTCTCCCGCCGATACTCGATATTATCGGTATATTGACGCATCAGAAAAATCCCGAGCCCTCCGACAGGTTGATCATCAATGGGTAAATCCAGCTCCGGCTCGGGGGCGTGGGTCGGATCAAAAGGTTTGCCGCTGTCAGCGACAACTATAATTATCTCGTCTCCACAGTGATCGAGTGAAAAGGACACTTCTTGGTGGGCTTGATGATCTATGCCGTAGCTGACCACGTTGGTGAACAGCTCATCAAGGGCCAGGTTCATATGCAATACTGCTTTTTCGGAAAGATTCCAGCGTTCGCCGACCATCTTCAGCATTTCGTTCAGGCGATCCAGTTCGGAAAGTGCGCCGGCAAGGCTGAAGGTGATTCGTTTGTCTCCGCTGATTAAAGTCATCTTTCCTAAAATCCCTGGCTCATCGAATCGAGAAATGGGTCAAGCAGATATTCGAGCACCGTGCGTGTTCCTGTATGAATAAAAGCAGCAACTGCCATACCGGGAATTAACTGATAATGATTGTCTCCCCCAATATAGTAATCCTTATCAGTTTTTATGCGAGTTGCATAATAGGTCAGTCCCTGAT
>JAHEER010000099.1 GCA_024640625.1 Desulfobulbaceae bacterium | reverse complement strand
ATGGTGGAAAAGGTTACATTGATAAGCGGCTGGACCGCGATCTGGTTGAACTCTTCATGTACCATTTCCACCGGGTCTTCCACCGTCACCAGATTCATTTCCGGCGTGGCAATCGTTTTCAGGGCCGAATAGAGGGTGGTTGATTTACCGCTGCCGGTGGGGCCGGTGACCAGGAAAATACCATAGGGAGAGTACATGAACGATTTGAAGACACCAAAATCGCGCTTGGCAAAACCGAGTTGCTGCACGGACTGAAAAATAATATCCGGGTCGAGGATTCGTAAAACCGCTTTTTCACCAAATGATACGGGTACCGTGGAAACCCTTATCTCTATGTCTTTTTCCCCGGCGATGCCGATTTTGATGCGGCCGTCCTGGGGGCGCCTCTTTTCTGCGATGTCCAGCCTGGAGAGGAACTTAATCCGGGAGACGAGAGCGGAATGGACGACTTTGGGCAGCTTATAGATAGTGTGCAGGACGCCGTCAATACGAAAGCGAATCATGCAGATGTCCCGCTTGGGCTCGATATGGATATCGCTGGCGCGCTGGTCCAGCGCATAGTGGAAGATGTGATTGACTGCGTTTTTAATATGCTGATCAGATGAGGTTATGCCCTTGGCGGAGATTTTTACATATCTCTCCAGGTTGCCAATGTCCACCGAAGTGCCGCTCTGGCTCATGCCCATCTGATCTTCGGCGGCACTGATCGAGGTCTGAAAGCCGAAAAACTCGGCGAGAATGCGCTTGATCTCCGATTTGGTGGAGATATACGGCCTGGTCTTTATCTGATTGGCCTGCTCGATGTCGGCCAGTACCGTCTGTGAATCAGGATGGTACACGGCCACTTCCAGAACTCCGTCGACCACATTGAAAGGAAGAAGAAGATGGCTGATGGCAAAGGTTTTGGGGATGGTCTTGGTGACGATGTCCATGTCAAGCTCAAGGGGATCCAGTTTTTTGAAATCCAGCTTGAATTCCCTGCCGACGGCTCGCATGATCGTTTCCTCATCGACGCTTTCTTTCTTACTGCCGCTCTTTTTGAGGTTGAGTGAGACAATTACGTCAATCAGATCCGGATAGTTTTTGTCAAGTGGATCCGGCTTATCGCTTTTTTTGAGCAGTTTCTGGCGCTGCTTGCCTTTCTCGAGGCTGATGAAGGTTCGCTGTTTGTCGCTCAAGACCTTGTGTGTAACAAGCAGGTCCAGCAATGCATCGCTATACAAAAATTTCATTGGTTCTCCTTCCCCGTCCTTCCTGTCTCATGGCGCATATCCACTTTATTGTCTACTTTTATCAAGCTTTTCGCAAGGTTCTTTAATTCTTGCGGGAGAAATTGCGGCGCCTGAATAAGTCAGGGTGCAAGTGGCTGCTCCACTAGTTCTCTCAGCCTCGCCAGATTTTCAATATCCTCCCGCAGGTCTTCTCCTTTGGGAGTTTCCAGAGTCATTGAATGATGTGCGAAGCGCGTGTCGTTGAGCAGATTTCTAAATCCCTCGAGTCCGATACAGCCCTGGCCTATATGTTCGTGCCTGTCGACTCGGCTGCCCAGTTCTTTTTTGGAGTCATTGAGATGGAAAAAATGCAGGTGCTCGAGGCCGACCTGCCGGTCGAAATTATCCATGGTCCGCAGGTAGTCCGCTTCTGATCTGATATCGTAGCCTGCAGCGAAAATGTGGCAGGTATCCAGGCAGGCCCCTATTTTCTCGGGGTAGCGTGAATGTCCCCTGATGTAGGCCAGCTCTTCGAATCGGCTGCCCAGCGAGGTTCCCTGGCCTGCCGTCGTTTCCAGCAGCACCATGGTCTGAGATTCGGCTCGCTCAAGGGCCTCGTCAAGAGCACTGACGAAACGGTCCAGCCCGGCCTCAACCCCATCGCCGCCGTGAGAACCGGGATGGATTACGAGGAAGGGAATTCGCAGTTCGTGGCAGCGCTGCAACTCGCCAGTGAAACTCTCAATGGACTTGGCCTGCAGATCATTTTTGTTGCTGGCCAAATTGATCAGATAAGAGCCATGGGAGGCGACGATCATATCGCCGTGCTCATTCCTGGCTTTAGTAAATTCATCCACTTCCTGCCGGGTGAGTGGCTTGGGATACCATTGGCGCTGGTTCCTGGTAAAAATCTGCAGGGCTTCACCGCCGACCCGGGCAATCCTGTCAAAAGCGAGGTGCAGTCCTTTGCCCACCGACTCGTGGGCACCTAGGTAGGGCATGGGTGCGGGCTCCTTTTGGCTGGCTCATTAATTGATGAACTCTGTGCTGCTTCGATACTGTTCATTTTGGAAGCGCTCCAGCTGCAGGCGGTAAAAGGGTGCCTGGTTTGAATCTTTTTCCAGGGCCTGACGCTCGGTTTCAACCGCTTCCTCGATATAGCCGTTGGCCCAGAAAGCAGTCGCCAGCGTGTCCAAGACGTGCGGTACTGGACTTAACTCAGCGGCACTGCGGGCCAGAATAAGCGCCCTGCGGGGATTTCTCAGGCTCCCATCACTACTGGTCAGCAACAGCCAGGCAAAATTGTTCAAAAGCTCCGGGTCGATGGGGTTTAACTGCAGGGCTTTTGAATAAGCAGTCAATGACTTGTCCTCAAGGCCTCGACTGAAAAAAAGATCACCAAGCAACCGATATTTTGATGCTTCATTGCCTGTTCCATGCAGCTTGGGCACCAGAACAGTTTCAATGTATTTTCCTTCGTAGTCGCGGGCCAGTTGATCGGCAGGTACCCGATTGATTAATAGCGCTGCCGTTACCAGTGCGACAAGATAGACAGCGAGACTTAGCCTGATTTTTCGGTCCTGCCTGGTTACCAGCGAGGGGTCTTCTTCGCACATTTCGATCTGTGCTATCCGTTCTCCAATTCCAAAATGATGCCAGTTGGGTTTGTCTGCTCTCTGGCCGCTGGTCAATACTATTTTTTCAAAGGCGGAGACGAGCTGGCGGCCGCTTCCCAATACCTTAAAGACGTAAAGATCGGCCTGGCGCTCAAAATTTCTGATGAAATAGCCGAACACGAAACGAAAGTAGAGGAGCAGGAGTATGAGGAGCGGCAGGCCCCCGACCAGCATGATGGCGGTTTCAGCCGAGATGAGCTCCCTGGCGATCAGGCTGAAGAGCCAGTCCATCGACAGGGACAGGTACAGTAGCGGCTCGGCCAGCAGGCCGGCGGTAAGGCTGAATCCACCGATCAGCAGAACATAGAGAAGCAGGTGTCGATACTTGACGTGGCCAATCTCATGGGTCACGACGGCCTCGAGTTCACCCATATTGAGATTCTGCAGCAAGGCAGGGGTGAGCATGATGTAGCGCAGTCCGGGCAGCATGCCAAGCACGGCGGCGGTGATGACCCGTCCTTCATAAAGAGGCCAGACACAGAGGGTGGCCTCGAAATTCTGCCGTCGGCAAAACTTGGTAAGATGCTCCTTGAGCGGCCCTTCCCCTATATCGCTGCAGTTCCATAATCCCTTGACCAGCGGTGGGAAGAAAAGCAGCACCAGAACGAGGAAAAGCCCGAGGAAGAAAAAATCTCCCCACAAAGAGTCGAGAGCCTGTCCAAGGTGAGGGGAAGGAATCAGAGCCAGCACATCGTACATTAAACTCAGGGTTATCCAGGGCAGAACAATGGCAAGGTTGAACCGGAAATTGCTCAAAACCAGTGAGGCTGCCGAGTGCTGCCTCCCGAATGCCGCTGCATAGCTGTTGTGGGAGCCGCTCCAGATTAATCCGAGATAGGAGAAAAACAGTAAGAGCCCACCGACGTTGGTGAGAAATGGAAAGAGCCCATTGAGGGATAGAAAGGTGAGATAGTATTTTATGTCACCGAAAAACAAAAGCATTGCAAAGAAGAGCAGGGCTGCTATGGATAATTTTTTTTCCGTGTAGAAATACCCCTCGGTCCCCTTGGCTTGGGGATTGGCGAATGCCTTCTTCACCAGGAGCCAGAATCCAACAAGCGAGGCTCCGTAAATTGTCAGAGTAACGAGGAATGAGTACGAAGGTGATTCGGCCGATGAAGCGATGCTGAACAGGAAAATGACCGCGATGAAGATAAGTAGGTTGGTGTAGATCACTTTGATATCGATAGGAAAAGATGTAACGCCAATTAATTTATGGCTTACTATAGTGCCAATTGAAAGGACCATCAAGGCGGAGGAATGATCTACCTTGCAGATAGACAGGGGATACTGCTGCTTGATAGACGGAATTGCGGAGGCCAGGCATTTTTTTAAATTGACATTGTTGAGATAATGATTTTTAATATATGATTTAACTGCCGGGCAGGGCGCATAGCTCAGCTGGCTAGAGCCACCGGCTCATAACCGGTCGGTCGTAGGTTCGAGTCCTACTGCGCCCACCAGAGTGATCGAAGTCAACAGACAGGGTCTTGAAAATAAAATATCTACGATATGGATTATGGGGGATAAAGATCGGCCCCCTTTCAATAAAGACTATGGGTTCAGGAGAAGTAAAACCTACCTGGACGCAGGAGGGTTGAAGGTACACCCCGGAAACGGGATGTACCTTTTTTTTATGCTTTTCGCTCTGCTACCTCGTGAGAATGGAAACTACGGTTGCTGACCTGATTACGGCTCTCGACGAAATCGCGCCGTTTGGCATGGCCGAGTCATGGGACAATGTCGGTCTGATCGTCGGTGATCGGGGCCGTCGGGTTGGGTCCGTCCTGGTCGGACTCGACCCCACCAATCGACTGCTCGAAGAAGCCCTCGACTGCGAGGCGGATACGGTGATCACCCATCATCCGGCAATTTTCAGACCGATACCTGCCATCGATACAGGAGAATCCTCCGGAAGATTTCTTGAACAAGCACTGACCAACCGTCTCACTATCATCGCCTGCCACACCAATTTCGATGCGGTCTGCAAAGGAGTAAACGATGTGCTGGCCGACCTTCTCGGTTTGCACGATGTCAGCCCCCTTGTGTCCGCCAATGCACCGTTTCCTGATGATGCCGGAGTGGGCAGGATAGGCTGCTACGGCCAGCCCAAAAAGAGGGGTGAGTTTGTTGCCATGCTGCTTGAGGTACTCGATCTTGACACCGTGCAGGTGGCCGGTGAACTGCCTGAAACAATATCTGTGGTTGCGCTTTGCGGAGGCAGCGGTTCGGAATTTGCCGAGACGGCAAAACGCAGCGGGGCGGATCTGTACATCTCGGCGGAGATCAAACACAATGTCGGGCGCTGGGCGGAAGAGAATGACTTCTGCATAATAGACGGAACGCATTATGCAACCGAGAAACCCGCTGTCAAGCTGCTTGCCGAACAACTGAGAAACTACGGTCGAGAGCGGAACTGGAATCTGCAGATAAGAGAAACAGAAACGGAAAACCATCCGTTTTCAGCGGTGGATAAAAATAGCTATCGTTAACAACCATTAAGGGAGAAGCGCCTTGAACGAGTTAATAGAACAACTGGTGGCATTGCAGGAGATCGATCTTGTTATCGACAAGATCGACAGCGAAATCAAGCAGGAACAGGACGGACTTGACGGCCGTATTTCTTCCCTGGTTGAGCGCGAAGGACGAATCAGCGAGCAGGAAACACAGATCGAGGAACTCGAAAAAGAGAGACGGACCCTGGAAGATGAGATGACGGACAAGATCGCCCATGTCAAGGAACGTCAGTCCAAAATGATGCAGGTGCAGACCAGCAGGGAACAGACGGCACTGCTCAAAGAAATCGAAGACGCCAAGAAGAACGTCAAGGAAAATGAAGAAAAAATTGTTTCGATCATGGAGCAGGTCGAAAAGTTGACAGCCGAGACGACAGAGGAAAAAAATCTGCTAAAGGCCGAGAAAACCCTGGTCGATGAAGAGAAAGTAAAAGTAAAAACGGTCATCGATGAGTTGAGCAAGGGTAAAAAAACCAAGAAAAATAGACGAGATAAGCAAGCAGGAGCGGTCAACGGCTCAATGATCCAAAAGTATGAGATTTTGCGGGAGCGCCGCAATGGGCTGGCCATCGTCAATGTACTGGATGGGGTCTGCCAGGGCTGCTTCATGAACCTGCCGCCGCAGAAATACAACATGCTGCTCAGGGGGGACCAGGTGCTTGAGTGCCCGTCCTGCCAGCGTCTCATTTATCACCAGGAGATATAGGACTGCGGTGAATTTCGTTTGATCTTTTCCATTTAAGTACTAAATTCAAAGCCGGAGCGGGTGCATGATCGCTCCGGCTTTTTAAGTCGGGGAGGAAAGTCCGAACTCCGCAGGGCAGGATGGTTCGTAACACGAACGCCGGGCGACCGGCGGAAAGTGCCACAGAAAACAAACCGCCCACGTTTGCTGGGTAAGGGTGAAACGGCGAGGTAAGAGCTCACCGCTTTCGTGGCGACACGAAGGGCAGGGTAAACCCCATCCGGAGCAAGGCCAAATAGGGAGATGTTCGAGGGCTGCCCGCCCGAAATCTCCGGGTAGGCTGCACGAGGCGGCGGGCGACCGGCGTCCCAGTTAAATGATCATGACCGTCAAGGTACAGAATTCGGCTTATAGCCCGCTCCTTTCGGGAGGGTCTATCGTGGATCACCGGAGCAGATGAGGGCACGGACAGGTGTGGTAATACCCGCTGCCGGCAGCGGTACCAGGATGGAGTCACGCACTCCCAAACAGTTTCTTGAGCTGGGCGGTAAACCACTGCTCGTTCATTCCATCAGCGCATTTGCTGACTGCGACTTCATTGCTCAGGTGGTGGTCGCGGTAAGTGAAGAGCACTACGACACTGCTTTGCAGATGCTCTCCAACCATTTACCGGGAAACCCCAAATTAGTTGTTACAATCGGCGGTAGAAGAAGACAGGACTCGGTCAAGAACGGCATTGGTGCGCTCGACACAACCATTGACGTTGTGCTGGTTCATGATGGCGCCCGGCCCCTGGTCACACGGGGTCTCATCGAGCGGTGTTATCGGGAAATTCTCAAGCACGGCGCTGCTATCGCTGCCGTTCCGGTTAAAGACACCTTGAAAAGAGCAGACGCTGATCTCAAGGTGTCGGTAACTGTCGATCGCGACTCGCTCTGGCAGGCCCAGACCCCGCAGGGAGCCAGAAAGGAGCTTCTGGAAAAAGCGTATGGGAAAATTGGTGACGCGGACGTAACCGATGAATCGATGCTGCTTGAAAAAGCCGGTATAGTGGTGCGTCTCGTCACAGGTGAGGAATCGAACTTCAAAATCACCAGAAAGGAGGACCTGGTTCTGGCGGAATCGATTATTGCCGCCAGGAAGGGATCGATCCGCATAGGTCATGGATTCGATGCCCACCGCTTTATTGACGGTCGCCCCCTGGTCCTCGGCGGTATTGAGATTGATCATCATCGAGGCTTGGCCGGCCATTCAGACGCCGATGTGGTCTGCCATGCACTCTGCGATGCAATCCTCGGTGCGCTCGGCGAGGGCGACATCGGCAGCCATTTCCCCGACAATGATCCCGCCTACAAGGGTATTTCCTCACTGATTCTCCTCGACAAGGTCACAGAACTGAGCGCCTCTTTGGGAATGAAACTGACCAGTGCTGATATTACTATCATCTGTCAAGCGCCGAAACTGGCATCCTACATAAATGAGATGAAAGGGCAGCTGGCGCACCATTGTAGGGTGGAGACAGGGCTTGTGAATATCAAGGCGACAACCACTGAAAAGATGGGCTATGTCGGCAGGGAAGAGGGCATCAGCTGTCATGCCGTCGTTCTGGTTGAACGTAGCTGAAACACTATTACAGAGGAGCATCCGGGTACCATATGGAGATGAGAATAAACAGGGAACGATTGGCCGAAGAATTCGTAAGATTATGCGAGATCAGCAGCCCGTCAAGGGAGGAAAAACCGGTCGCCGATTATCTGAAGAGGGTGTATGCCGATCTGGGAGCCGATTTCTCATTCGAGGACGACTCCGCTTCCAAGACCGGCTCAGAGTCGGGAAACCTTATTTTCAGGTTCGCTGGAAACAATGATTCGGCACCTATTTTTTTCGCCTGTCACATGGACACGGTAAAACCTGGCAACGGCGTGAAAGTGGAGCGCACAGGGGATATTTTCACCAGTCGCGGAGATACCGTTTTAGGAAGTGATGACAAATCGGGTATTGCCCCACTGATCGAGCTGATTCGGCTGTGCAGGGAGAATGGGACTGCCCACCGCCCCATTGAACTGGTATTTACCACCTGTGAGGAGATTGGTCTGCAGGGGGCAAAGGCTCTAGATTACCAGAGGCTCCAGGCAGAATACGGATATGCGCTCGATTCAACTGGAATCGACAAAGTGATTATCGGGGCTCCTGCTGCCAACCGTATTCGGGTCGATGTACATGGAACGGCTGCCCACGCCGGCATCAACCCCGAGGGCGGGGTCAGTGCTTTTCTCGTCGCCGCCCAGGCGATAACCAAAATCAAGCTCGGTCGGATCGATGAGGAATCGACAGCCAATATAGGCATCATCAAAGGCGGGGTGGCAACCAACATTGTCCCTGCTCAACTGATGCTCAAGGGTGAAATCCGCAGTCATTCCAGCGACAAGCTGGCCCGTTACACCGATGACTTCAAGACAGCTTTTCTGGATACCATTGCCGCTTGGCCAGTGAGCGATGCTGCCGCCTACAACCCTCCCACCGTCGACTTGAAGGTAGAGCAGGAGTACCCGGCTATGCGGCTCAAAGAGTCAGACACGGTGGTCGAAACAATCAAACAGGCTGGCCTTGCTCTCGGGCGCGAGCAGTCCCTCATTATTGCCGGCGGAGGCAGCGATGCCAATATCTTCAACGGGTACGGCCTGCCCACTGCAATTGTGGCGACCGGCATGTCTGATGTGCACACCACCGAGGAGAGTATTGACCTCGATGATATGGTTAAATTAACAGAGCTGCTGTATACCATTGCCTGCATGTAGGGATTGCCCGATGCGCCAGGCGCTTTCTTGTTGAATTTCATTCCCACTTGTTATAAACAATTCCCTACGGCTCTGATGAAGGCACAAAGACTCACTCCTCTTTGTGCCTTCGTTACTTTCAGATGCCGCAGTTCCCGCAACTAGTGCGTTCAGATACAACCAAAATCGAGCCCACCGAATAATCGGAAACCTCGCATGACGACCTTCAGCCAAAAGCTTGCCAACCCTTCCCCGCCCTCTCTTAAACCTCGGCATGAGTGCGGCGTGTGCGGCATCTTCAATCACGCCGATTCCTCTAGGTTGGCCTATTTCGGGCTCTACGCGCTGCAGCATCGCGGGCAGGAGAGTGCTGGCATCGTCACTTCCAGTGGCGAGCGTGTCCTGATACATAAAGACATGGGGTTGGTATCTGAGGTGTTTTCAGAGGAGACACTGACTTCTTTGGAGGGGCATATTTCCATAGGCCATGTAAGGTATTCGACCACCGGCGCCTCGAACATCATCAATACCCAGCCACTGATGATCACCCATAAAGGCATCACTCTGGCGGTGGCCCACAACGGCAATCTGGTCAATTCTATTGCCCTGCGCAACAGGCTGGAGGAGGAAGGCTCGATATTTCAGACCACCATGGACAGTGAGGTTGTTCTCCATTTGCTGGCCAGGGCCGCAAATGGATCTTTCGAGGAGGCGTTGACTTCGGCGTTCAGAGAGATAAAAGGCGCGTTCTCGATGTTGATGATGACCAAGGATACCATGGTGGCTATTCGCGACCCCAATGGATTCAGACCGCTGTGTCTCGGAAAAATAAACAACGGCGGCTATATCGTTGCCTCCGAAACCTGTGCACTCGATCTGGTCGAGGCCCAGTATCTGCGTGATGTGGCACCAGGAGAGCTGCTGATCTGCAGAGGTGACGAGCTCAAGTCAATCTACCCATGGGAGAAACAGAAAACGAGCTTCTGTATCTTCGAGAATGTCTATTTTGCCCGGCCTGATTCTGATATTTTTGGTATCAACGTCTATGAGACCCGAAAGCGGATGGGACAGATTCTGGCCCAGGAGTGCCCCATGGAAGGGGACTTCGTCATGCCCTTTCCTGATTCAGGTAATTATGCGGCCATTGGCTATTCGCAGGAATCAGGCATTCCCTTGGAGTTCGGCGTGATCAGGAACCACTATGTGGGCCGGACGTTTATCCAACCAACCCAGTCAATGCGTGATTTTAATGTCAGGGTGAAACTTAACCCCGTACGCTCCTTTCTCGAGGGGAAGCGGGTGATTATTATTGAGGATTCGATCATCCGGGGAACCACCGGGAAAAGCCGGGTTCAGTCTCTTCGCAATGCCGGTGCCGCTGAGGTTCATATGATGGTAAGCTGTCCGCCGACCAGGCACCCATGTTATTACGGTATTGACTTTCCGTCCCGAGAAGAACTGGTCGCCTACCGCAACGAGGTGGACCAGATTGCCCAGTATCTCGGCCTCGATTCTCTCTACTACCTCAGCCTGGAGGGCATGGTCAGAGCCACGGGCATGACCGTCGATGACTTCTGTCTCGCCTGCTTCAATGCCGATTATCCCGTTGAACCTGATCTGAGTTTCCATAAAAACGCCCTGGACAAAAGCGGCTGACCGACTTGGAACGACTGGAAAATGTGCACCTGCAGCACAATAGCCTCACCCGGGGACAGCAACTTCACGCCCGACAGATTACCATGTTCTTACCAGAACTCTTAGCGTCGTACATAGCCTTATCCGCCCGTATCTGCATCTGCTGTATATCGTCGTCGAGATCCAATTTATCGTTTCTTTTGCAGGCAACGATGCCGATGGAAAGCGTGGTTTGATTGGTGGTGCCCGTGCTGAATTTACTCATCACCCGCTCGATGATTTCTTTTGCCTGAGCTGCGGTCGTCTGCGGCAGGAGCACCGCGAATTCGTCTCCGCCCAGCCGAAAACAGAGATCGACGCTGTTTCTGGTAACCTCGTGCAAGGTGATACCCAGATTGATCAGAATCTTATCGCCTTCGCCGTGTCCATGGGTGTCATTGTACATCTTGAAATCATCGACGTCGATGAGGGCCAGAAATAGCGGATAGCCCTGCCGATGTGCTCGTTCCACTTCGTCGGGAAAGCGCTGGTCATAGGCGCGGCGGTTCAGGAGCGAGGTAAGGCCGTCACTCATGGAAAGGGTTTCGAGTTTTCTCATCAGGCGTCGCTCTCGAAGTGCTCTGGCGAGTTTGGCCTCCAACTCGGCCTGATCGATTGGTTTCTTGATAAAATCGATGGCCCCGGCTCGGATCACATCGGCATAGCGTATGATGTTGCTGTGGCCGGTGGCGATGATGACATCGGTGTTGAAATGATGCGTCAATATGTGCTTGAGCAGGGCCATACCGTCCATCTGCGGCATCATGAGGTCGCAAAGAACAATATCGCACACAGTTTTTTTGAGAATCTCGACAGCTTCCAGGCCATTGGCTGCAGTCAGGCTGTGATGCCCCAATGACGAGACTATGACGCTCAAGGCCTCGCGTACGGGCCTATCGTCATCAACTATCAATATGACACCAATGTCATCTGCTAACTGCACAATGGCCTACCTGAATTCAGCTTCTGCGTCTGAGGGTGCCGGCTGCCGGGCTAAGCAGCTTGTTAGAACACTTTAATATTACTGCTGAAAATTGCTAATGTCCAGATCTGAGTCCTATTTTTCCCGGGGATCCTTGCCGGTCTCGAACATTTCAAAAAGATCGAAAAAGAGCCTGGTTACCGCACTGTAGTGAGTGGAAGCCCCCGAACTGGCATAGGCTTTGGTTATCTCGAGCGCCTTGGCAAAACTCTCCTGGCTGGCAGATTCCAGAGGATTTTTGACGGCATCGACCAGGCGGGCACCAACGACGATGGTAGTTTTCTCTGTTTTCATTTGTTTGTTCCTGAGGTTAACGATTCACAATCCAGTCCCTCGTCCCGTATGACCGACAGGAGTGAGATGCACTGTAAGCGGCCAGTTCCAGACTCCGGGAAAATGGGTTGGTGAGGATGTGGTGACAAAAGGTTCCATGCAGAATGTCCCCGGCCCCTAAAGTGTCGATTGCTTCCACCTGAGGCACGGGCAGCTGGTAATGCTCTCCTGCACAACAGTAGATAATCGGTTCGGCCCCCTGGCTCACTGCTGATCCACGAATGCCTGTATTCTCGAGATAGGCCAGGAGATCTTCTGTTGAATTGCATCCAGGAGCCCTGAAGTCGGCCGAACAGATTGCATAATCAATGAAGGGCAGCAGTTCCTCGAGACCCTCTTTCCAGGAGCCGCCGTCCAGTATAGAAATCGGACCGCCGTGGGCAGCTCTGGCGACAGTGACGGCCTCTTCCAGATAAAAACCATCGAAAAGAATGATTTGATAGTCTTCGACAGCGCAGTCATATCGTTG
>JAHEER010000098.1 GCA_024640625.1 Desulfobulbaceae bacterium | reverse complement strand
CAATTCGTCAGCGGGTTCCCTGGGCTCATCGACCAGGGATCAAGCTGCTCTGTCGATCGTGAACGGGGCGGCTTTACTACTGAAATGACAGAGTTTTACGAACATCTCATCAGCAGTCAGGAAGTGGAGGTGCTGCCGGACGATTCATTTTTTGCGCTGGGAGACGACACCGCCAGGGGGTTTTCGGTTTTCATAGAAAGACTGAAATCAGCTGACCATCGACCCCTGACGGTAAAAGGACAAGTGACCGGTCCGGTCACCGCGGGCATCGGTATCAAAGATCATCAGGGGGTACCACTGGTCTATGATGACAACCTGCGGGATATGCTGGTCAAATTGCTGGCCGGCAAAGCCCGCTGGCAAGTGGAACAGCTCAGGCAATTCTGCACTGCTGTGGCGCCAATTATCTTTATCGATGAACCGGGTATGGTAAATTTCGGTTCGACCGCTTTTGCCGGCGTTTCCCGTGAACTGGTCCTGGAAGGGGTGGGGGAATTGATCGGTTCGATAAGGGAAGCGGGCGGCCTCAGCGGCATTCACATCTGCGCCAATGGGGACTGGGAGCCGGCCCTGAGTTCGGACGCCGACATCATCAGCTTTGATGCTTATTCGTTTTTTGACAATTTCGTCCTCTACCGGAAGCAGCTTGTTGCCTATCTCAGCCGGGGAGGCATTTTGGCCTGGGGGATAGTCCCGACCTCTCCGCCGGATACGGTTGAGCGTGAACAGCTCGACTCTTTGCGAGGAAAGTGGTACAGACAGCTCGAAGCCCTCTGTTCGTTTGGCTTTACCGAACGCCAGATCCTCAGTCAGACCTTGATTGCACCGGCCTGTGGAACCGGCTCGTTGAGCCCTGAGCAGGCCTTGAAAGTGCTATCGATGACCAGAAATCTGGCCGATCTTATCAGAGAGGAATTTTCACTCTGACCCGCCAGATGACCACAGACCCGAGTCCGGAAAAATCCTGGTGAGCGCCTCCTTCAGGCCGGTACAGTCCGGCAGCACAACCGCGTCTTCGGGCAACTCAACGTCGCCCTGGATTCCCAGGAAATGCAGCCCTGTCTCCCGGGCGGCATGATAATCGGTGAGTGCGTCGCCAATATACACACAGGAAGTGGGCTGCAGCCGGTAGGCGGACAGCAGTCTGCGTATATGGGCCGGCTTCTTGATCGGCGAGCCCAGAATCTCATCGAAATAATGTTCCATCTTCCTGGCCGCTATGACCTGTTTGAGCTCGTCCTCCGGGGTACCTGATATGAGGAAGATTCTGCAGCGCCCCTGCAAGTCTTCAAGAACATTCTCGGCACCCCTGATCCAGGGCGCCGCAATTACCCGGTCGACCACCAACTCTGAATACTGTCTGCCCCACTGCTTCAGCTCATGCTCGGTAAGCGGGGCCCCGACGAAATGGGTGTGAGAGTACTGAATCTTATCGATCCGGCTTATTCCCCCATTGAGCCGGTGATGCTCGAGCACCTGGCGCAGTATAGCGGAGCCGTAGGGCTTGAACAGTACTTTGAACGCTTCCGTTTTGACGCCAACGCTGTCAACCACGACCCCGTCAAAATCAAAAAAGCAGCTTATGGGACTGGAATCAATCATTCTCTTTAAGATCACATCTTGCAGTTCATTTCAGAAGACCAGGCGATGTCGGAAGTTCTTGGGCAGGTGAGCCGCAATCGCCGCTACCAAAAACGCCAGCGTCACCGTCCCGGCATCCGGCAGGTAGCCATGGAAGGCAATGCCGAGAAGGACGACTTTCAGTATGGTTGCCAGCCCCGCGACCTCTCGGTAAAGCGCCCGATGTCGCATTGTTTCGGTTACTGTCAGCCCCAGGCCGGTCACCACCGACAGCCACAGGTAAAAGGCCGGAGGGCCTGCGATTCCATCGACCAGAAAGGAGGCGAGATACACCGCTGCCCCGACTTGGTGCAGGGCCCTGATCACGACAGAAAGCAGGACCACCCAATAGGGCCGGGTGGCTACCGGCCCCTGGAATGTAGATGAACTGGTTTCTTCAGAACTCATGCAATTTCACTCGGCCAGACATTTCCTTTTTTCCCACCTAAATAGACATCATCGAAGTTGTCGATAATTATTTAACTCCATGAGGATAAGATGCTTATCATTCAGAACTGTTTGCCTGACAACTGTATGTCCTTGATCACCGTTTCTCATTTTGTCATGAAATATGCAGGAACCATGTTTAGTATTACATTGTGGTTGTCACCTTAAACGAGCGCACTGACCCTTTTTTTCAAAGAGGGGGAATTCATGAGTCAGTATATAAAAACGATCGATGTTGCGGGTGGAATGATCAAAGCCACTTGTCCACGCTGTGCCAGAACCGCCTACCTTGAAGTGGCGCCCAATTCCAGGCGCAGAATCTTCCGCTGCAGATGCGGTAAATCGGCCACTTACAACATCAACTACCGTAAAGAACGTCGCGAAGTGACCTATGGGCCCGCCAGGATCATCACTAGAAATGCCATGCAGACGAAAATCCGTCTCAATGACGTGTCCGTGAGCGGGGTCAGCTTTTATATTGGTTCCGAGTTTGCCCTCGCCATGCGCCGGGGCCAGGAAATCGGGATAAAATTCAGGTCTGGCGGCAGTTCGGTGATGCAGCGGAAGATCCGTATCAAAAATATTAACAAGAACCGGATCGGGGCTCAGTACGTCAGGGCCGGCGTTACCTGGTAGCATGTATTGAAAAGGTTACTCTGGTAATCCTGCTAGACCGGCGTTGGCCGCTTTCCGGCAATCTCTGCCGTGCCGGTGCATTTCGGATAGTTTGAACAACTCCAGAACCTCTTGTCGTTGCCTGCCCGGTCGGTCCCTGTCCTGATAAGCATTTCGGCCGCGCACAAGGGGCAGAGCGGTGACTGTCCCTCCCTTTCCTGCCCTGCGCTGTTGTTTCTTTTCACCAGACGCCGCAGCTTGAGCCCGTCAATTAGTGAGATATTCTTATCCTCGGCAAACTGGATGGCCTTGTAGCTGAATTCCCCCGTGGTGATTACATAGACTCCGTGGGCTTTAGCCGCCTGCATAACAGTGTATTGTTCCCTTACCATGGGGACATCGACCCTGTGTTCGCGCCAATGACGATACTGAGCAACGAACATTTTGGAATTTTTGCTCAGCATAAGGTCAACCCCATCGCCCAGAGCAGGGGGCGCAGGTTCAATTTTAAACCCATTGCGGATAAAAAATTCGCTTATCAGCCGATGGAATTCATCCTTCGACATGGAACGAAAGGGGTCGATCTTGATCGGCGAAAGGTGCTGACTGGTCCTAGAGTGGGTAGTACCGGCGTGCTGTGGAGGCCGGGAAGTGAGTCGTCTATCAACATCGCCTCGCCCCAGAAACACGGCAGCCAGTAACAACAGACCCGGGACAATATATTGTCCCCATTGGGCTGCCTGGAGGCCGAGGCGAGCCGCTCCCTCAACCTCGGCAAACATCCTGGTTAACTGATGAAGGCCCAGAAAGGTTCCCACAGCAAGCACTACATACAACCATTTGGGCAGGAGTCTTAACACGTAGTCACCTGAGCAGGCGGGTAATTAAGGGAGGTGCCACGAATTGTCAGCCGGAGGGGGGTGGCAACATATCAGAACCAGGCGCTTGCCCAATTTCATCGATCTCTCGAAGCTTGTCCTCCCATTCCTCGCTGCTGATTACCCCCTTGTCAAGGAGTAGAGAGGTCAAGGCGCGGTTGCGCAAAGTTTCACGTTCAAGCGCCCGGTTCAACTCAAAGACATTGAGATAATCTTTTTTCCCAGCCATCGCACCTCTCTTATAAGTACACTTCACCCACTTCTCGTCAGTTCCGTCATATCAGCGACAATATAAAACAAATAGACGAAATTGAGAACGCAAATCCTGACCGCTACAGTACCGCGGAGTGTGCGTCTTTACTGTAGAGTCGGGCGCTGAGTTTGGGAAAGACGGAGGATAATTGAGCGACCGGCAGGCATTCTGCATAAATTGTTGGTCAAGTGCGCATTTTTTGCTGCTGTGCTTCCGCATATTCTCATCACCTTTCCCTTCATGAATAAATTATTAAATACTATTTCAGATACTTAAGTAAGACAGCACCGATTGGCACAAAATTTGATTTGAATATTGTAACACTCGACGTGCAGGTAACTCGCTCACTCGCCCCAGAGGTGACACATGTTGCTGAGCAATGCGCCACGAATTTTCCCGTTGACCATCATTGTCCACGTCGGACTTCTGATACTAAATGGATGCTCGGATATCATTGATGTGCTCGGGTGGATGGCTGACACTGTGAGAGCGCGGGCTCCTTAACTCTTTTCATGGGATATTTGCTAAATCGCATTCAGCTTTTCGCATAGTTACTTCGGTGAGAACAACAGCAAGCACCTATCAAACTATAGAAGTGTAACAGGGCGTCTGATACGTGTCTCCCATTGCTAATCAGACACGAAGTCAACCAAAGGGCAGGGCATTCCCGCGTCTGCTGGGATGCTCACTATGGCAAAATTATTAGTGAAGGAGGGTGAAAATGAAAACGATATCTATGTCTATCTTGACCATTTCGGTTATGGCTCTCATTCTGGGCGGGTGTTATGTAATCCCCATGGATCGGTATGGAAATCCCATCTACCCAACCCCGCCGCCCAGTTATGGTGAAAAAGCTCCACCGCTGAGCCCCGCTAAGCAAACCGGCCCGATTACCATTTCCGCACGGCTGTATCCGGATAGCGAACTTGCTGCCGAAACAGGTGTGGTAACTGGCACGGTCACCAATATGCTGACCGGCAAAGGCCGCTTCAATCTCAGCTATAAAGGCGAGGCCTATACAGGTGAGGCCACTCGTGTATCAAATGACTCCCGGCGAGGGGTGGCAAGTGGTTTCAGTCCTTCGGGGGGCTATATGAGTTGTGAGTACCAGATGAACACTCCGCGGCAGGGGGCTGGCACCTGCATCTTTTCCAATGGCGCAAAATACAAGCTGCATCTGGGAGATTGAGGCAGGTATTTTCTACATCTGTTCTGAATCTTCCTGCCTTTTCAGCGACAGCGTCATGGTGAATTCGGCGACGGCTTCGTCGCCGAATTTGGAGGGTACCGTTGCCCTGATGCTCACCTCCATCTCTTGGCGTTCCGAGGAGCGGGATGCACGCTCAACCAAAGCGCTGATTTCCCGGCCCTGGTCGCAGATGAAGAAGGTATCATCCTCCGCTCGTTTCCGGAACTCAGCTTTGAAATCCTTAAACACCAGGGAGATGCGCTCTGGACGTGCCTCTATGAATTTCATGGCCAGCAGTCCGCCGGTGCAGTCTGCTCCGATGCAGAGGGTGCCGAAGTACATGGAATTAAGATGGTTTTTAGTACGGCGCCGCAAAGGAACCTTGACCACTATTTTCTTTTCGTCTATTGCCACCACTGAGGGCCTGACGTAGGAAATAAGCGGTATTTTCAGCTGACCGAAAAGCCGCAGCAGCAAAGTTGCTTTCGTTTTTTCAGAGATGCGTGTGCTCAGCCAATCCACAAAATGAGTACTCCTTTTCCGTTTTAAAGTGGTACGCCTTTAGTCCCGCAACTCAAAAAGCGTTTCGAGAATCTCGACCTCGGGGGTCCCAACCACCTTGTAAGCTTCAGCTATAGTCGCGGCCAGATCCGACTGTCGATAGGCCTGCAGCGCTGCCATCGACTCCCACAGATAAACGCCACCGAATCGATTGACTCCATCAAGTTTCACGTAGTACTTCTGGATCAACCCCTGCAACTCTCGAAACTGATCGGCTCGCTCTCTGGCAACTGCCAGCACTTGATTCTCCGAAAGAGTCGTTTCGAATTTTACCGTGAGGATAATCATGGCCACCTCTCTATGCTTTATGTTTCAGTGTAATGGCGGGCGGATAGTGCCTCCCGAACATGCCTGGCGCCTAGGAAAAAAAAGTTAGGGGCGATGGGAACGGCGTCAAGATTAAGCCCCCCTAATTGGTAGAGTTGAACTTTAGCAGATGAGCTCGGAAAGCGGCAAGGCCAGCCTCGATATTCTTCCGTCCAAAACCAATACGGAACCTGTCTAATGGGGTATCGTGCAATTCAGAGTGAAAAATTCTGGGAGGCAGGACCAACACTCCCGCCTTCTCTAAAAGATCCTCACAAAATTGATTGGTGTCTCCACTTCCCAGGTATCGCGGAAAAGCCACGCATCCTCCAGCCGGTCGATACCAGTCGAAAAGGTCAGAAAAATCCTGAAAAAATGTGTCGAGTTTCTTCAGGTTGTGATCGAGCAGGTTTCGATTTCGCTGTAAGATTGTCTCTTTTGCGCGCAGAGCGATAATGGCCAATCGCTCGCTGGGCGCAGCGTTACAGATGGTGAGATAGTGCTTGTAGCGCTCCATCTTCGATAAAATCCGTTTATCTTTCGACGCTACCCAGCCGATCCGCAACCCCGGAAGTCCGTAAGCTTTAGACATCACATTGAGCGACAATGCCTTCTCATACAGATCAGCTGCCTGGGGAAGCCGAATTGCCGGATCCCGTTCCACCAGCCTGTACACCTCATCGCTGAACAGATACAGTCCGTGTTGGCGGCAGAGGGCCACCAGTGCCAGGTAGCGATCAGATTCGAGAACCGCACCGGTAGGGTTGTTGGGAAAGTTGATCGAAATCAGCTTTGTACGTGGTCTGATCTCGCGTTTGACCCTGTCGATGTCCAGCGACCAATTATCATTTTCATCGAGTAGCAGGCCGGATACACTGCAGATATCTGTCGGAATGGTCTCAGCTGCCTGATAGTTGGGCACCGCCACGATGGCATGATCGTCTTTGTCGAGCAGAACACGCATCGCAGTGTATATACCCTCTTCGGCTCCAGCAAAACAGAGCACCTCGGAGGAATCTATGGTCTCATAAGTACCGGCAATTTCCTCAAGCAGTTCGGGATGTCCGAATGTCTTGGTATATCCCAGCCACTGGCTTTCGAAGGCCTCCCTGTCCTCATCAGAGGCCAATGCCAGCAATTCAGAAATTGACATGCTCTCGATATCGGAGGCGGTTAAATTATACCGAGCTCTAAATTCCCAATTGGAAAAATATAGTTCCAGCTCAAAGTCTCTCATCTCTATGTTATCCTTAAATTATTGCAGCAAGATCTCGTCTTCCACGACTTTTTCGACCACTCCCATTACCGTAATTCACTCTTGGTAGCGGAGCACATGAGGTTTTTCAACCTACGCATGAAATGTTTGACATTTCATTGCGCTGAACATAAGATCAGTTAATAACCCTGACAAAAGGAGCGGGTTATATGATCTGGCTGCCCCAGCCTCTGTACACTGCGAAACCGGTGTTCTTCCTGCTGGCCGCGCTTTCCCTGATGCTCATAACCAAAAACGTAATCGTGACTCTGTTTGCGATTTGTTTGATTGGCTATGCATTATGGATCTTCTTCGTGCGGTTCACCTGGAAAGACTCCAGGCTGGTCGAGTAACCAGCCTAGCCGGTCAACCTGGTCATTCTATCACACTGCCATTTCGACGGCAGAAGGGAAACTATTCACTCGATATTTCTTTACAATATCTTCGCACCCCCCTGGGCTATAAAACAAATATACTAATGATAGCAACATTTTAAGAGGAATTTACTCCTTTTATACTTTCCTGTTGCTCCCAGAGCAAAGCAGCTTCGACCATCTTCTTGGCGACCTGCCTCATCGTGGAATTTAATCGTCAGGAAAAGAATCTAGAATAAAAAGACACCTTTTATTAGACAAGAGGACAGAGGTAGTTAGACTTAATAAAAAAATCAGATGCACTTGTGGGGGGAGATCATTGATGTGCTGTGTATTTTCAGTGATTACATTAAAAAAAATTTGACAGGGAACCAACAAGCGCAATGAAAAAGTGGCTGATCCGTATCATTAAATATCTCATTATCGCAGAGATCGCATATCTTTTAGTAATCAATAGTGCTCTGAATCTGCCTTGGACCCAGACGGTCGTAAACAGCATAAAACCGGAGAAGTACAGGGTAACCTGGGACCGGGCCTGGTCCTTCTACCCTTTTCGCGTTCATGCTCGAACCATTTTTGCAAACGGACAGTCCCGATCGCTGCAATGGCAGGCGGAAGCTCTGGCGGCAAATGCGTCGATATCTCTGATTTCTCTTCTATGGCGCACGGTAAAGATAGATAACATCGAGGCACAGGATGTCATTTACAAGCAACGGCCTCGCCCTAAACCGGACAAAGACCATAGTGCAATGCGCCCTTATTTCCCCCCCATAGACGATCGGGAACTGGAAACTGAAAATTCAGCCGCGCCGACTCTGAATAAAGACAAGAAACCGTGGGAAATCATCATCAATGATATTTATGCGCATGGTACCCACGACATCTGGCTTTATCAGGTACAGGGAAAGATTGCCGGGGAATTGCGAACCGACTTGAGTTTTACAACTCGTGGAGGACCATTTTCCTTGCGCGATGGTGCAGTCGATGTCGACCTCAAATCATTGATTATCAATGGAGACAGTGAGATAGCGCGGGAAGGCCATATCGAGGGAAGCGTTGAAATTTTACCCTTTGTTCCCAGAGAAAATAAAGGGATTAAGGTTCTCGAATACCTCAACCTTGATGTGAAAGTTCAGACAGAAACGGAGAGTCTGGCTTTTCTGAATGTTTACCTCAACAACTTTCAAGGCCTGAAGGTCGATGGTACGGGGCTCGTGCAGGGTCGCGTACATATGCGGCAAGGTTATCTGGAAGATGGCAGTAACGTTGAGGTCGCTGCCCGAAAGCTGTCACTGGACCTGCTCGATCATCGACTGGAAGGAGAAGGCAAGGTGCGCATCAACACATCCGATATTTCTGAGGATACAGATGTTTTGATCAGTTTTGCCACTCTCAAGGCTTTCAACAACGCCAGCAATGTCCTGCTCTTCAGCGGTGATGGAGTAGCGGTGGAGGCCCTGGGTAACCGATCAATAGTGCCTTCAGATGACAGACCCTTTAGCGCAAAGCGATTGGCTATATCCATACCCGCAGTCGAGGTCCGCGACCTTGCCGCCTATCAAGCATATCTTCCCGATAAATGGTCATTCAAACTGCACGGAGGCCAGGGAAAACTCCAAGGCGCTGCCGAGGTAACGCAGAGCGGCTTGCATACCGATCTGAAATTAACTTCCGAGGCTGCCGATGTCGGCTTCAAGGAATACCGCTTCACCTCCAACCTAGATATGGCCCTCAAAGCTGACAGTCCGGCAATAACCACGGGTATTGATATTTCAGGAAGCTATGTACATCTGACAGGAGCTGCGCTTAGCAATGATGAACAGCAGAGCTCAAAACCGTGGCATGCGGGGGTGGATATCACCCAGGGGAAAATAGGTCTGCTTCTTCCTGAGGACGTGCCAGGTGAAACCGGTTTTCTTGAACTTTACCAACGCCTACAAGGCAAAGAGCTCCTGACCCTGCTGGACTCCGGCGACGAAAATGTGATAATTACCGGCTCCATTTCAGACCTGTCGTGGCTCAGTGTTCTGCTTGCTAATCGCTTTGGACTGTCCATTACCGGATCCGGCGAAGTGGCAGCAACTGTTGTGGTCAGCCAAGGCTGGTTGGGAACAGGCAGCCAGCTTGAAATTCTGCCACAGACGCTCGGGGTAGATATCCTCGATTATAGTATGGAAGGTGATGGAAAAGCCTCTCTGCTGGTGGAAAAGGGTGGTGAACATCCGGACCTGAAAGTCGATGTCGAATTGAAACAAGGGGTAATGCGGCGCAAGGATGAAACACAGGTGTTTATTGACAACGTAGAGATGCTGCTGCAGGCACTGGTAAAGGGTATAATCATTGGTGAAAAGGAAATGGACATAGATCTGCACCTCCAGATTCCCACGGCCGATATCAAGGACATGTCAGCATATAATCAGTACCTGCCGCCCAACTCACCCATGGAGCTTACCGGCGGCAAGGCAGACTTATCGGCTGATATCAAGATGACGCCGGAAACAGCAACTGGGTATGTCAGGCTCAGGACAACCGATATTTCAGCACGTGTTGACCAGCAGGTCGTGGAGGGAGAATTAGAGGCTGACATCACGCTCACTGACGGCGTTCCAGAAGATATGGATTTTGATATTTCCGGATCATCCGTGACCCTGGACAATGTCAGTGTCGCAGGGGCTGAAACAAGCCACGATGACGATACCTGGTCGGCTCAATTCCGACTGAAAAAAGCACGTGCAGTCTGGAAACGGCCCATATCAATTCTATTAGAAGCAGATCTTGCTATGACGGACTCAAGACCCATCGTAGCGGCCATCGCTAATCAGCGAGGCAAGCACGGCTGGCTGGAGAAGGCGCTTACCATAGATGATGTGAACGGCGAAGCAGAAATAGATATGGCCCAGGACCGCATACTTATACCCTATGCCTTCGCAACCAGTGACAAGATTGATGTGGGGGCTAAAGGAGTTATCACGGCAGATCAACGTACCGGCGTACTTTATGTTCGCTTCCGCAAGCTCCACGGCATTCTTAAAATCAACGATGGAAAGCGTAATCTTGATGTACTCAAGGCCAGAGAAAAATTTGACCAGTTTGACAGCAGGTCGGTTTTGCTAGGACAGAAAGAAACGGGCTCATCGGCTCCTGCAATAAATGGGGATAATAAAAAAGATAATTAACAAACCCATGTCCGGGAGGTGAGAATCTTTCTTTGGGAAAAGCCGCTCCCCAGTGGTATTCCGACAGATGAGATCATCCCTCCTATGTACCTGTTACGATTGATTATTCCTGAATAAATTATGTGGGCTACACGAGAGGTCTCCAGTGGCAGGATTCAATTAACCCCAAAATTTCAGGCCTCTCTTTCCCATTGGGAGATTACTAAATTCAGCCAGATATGATGAGGTTCACAAACAGGTCCCGAAACGTCTACCTGCGGACCATCTCAGCCAGCGCTTTTTCAGCCTCAGCACTCAATCCCAGACTCTCTATTTCCTTGGCCAACTGTTCTTTGCTGCCATAACCACCCAGGTAGCCATTGAGCCTTGCTGCAGCGGTCGAATCTACAAGATCCTGATGCCGCGGGTAAATACGCATCATTTCTTTTTTTAAGCCTTTATGACCCTTCAGAGTAAACTTCTGGTGGTAATCTTCAGCCATGGTAAAGGCTTGAAGAGGTACTATCTCAGTTTTGACAGTACTGCCAATTTTTTTTTCGACCGCAACCTTGGAAGCCAGTGCGAGCTCTCGTTGCTGCTCGTTTTGGTAAAATACCGCCTTCATATATTGCCCCGGCCTTGATCGCCTGGTCGGCTCATGGCTGTTCCAGAAAACATCCAGCAGCTGGCCATAGCTTGTGAGATTGGGATCGTAGTCAACTTGCACAGTTTCTGTATGATCGCCAATATTGTGGTACGTCGGTGAGGGCATCTGCCCGCCACCATATCCGACACGCGTTCGAATTACTCCATTTATGATCCCGAACCGGGATTCTATTCCCCAGAATCACCCCAACCCGAATGACGCTGTTTCGAAGCTGGATGGAGCCCCAGCATCAATTGGTGGAATCGTTAGAGAGCCCGGTTTGGAGGCCGCAACCAAAGCACCCTCCACAGCCTTTGAGCCACTATTTTCTTGCGCATTTGCCATTGCAGTACCGCCTATTATTAGCCACAATATTCCCAGTATAAATGAGGTGTTCACCACCTTTGTAATGCTTCTTTTTCCCATTACAATACCCCTCTCATTCTTCTTGGAAGCACAGACTTAGGGACTTTTCTCTTACCATGGGAGTTTACAAAGACATCTCGCCCAATAATAAAGATTGCGTACAATATCATCTGTTTGCTTCCTTATTTGAGGCAATTTCCAGAACCGGCATAACTATATAGTTAATACGAATTACACATTTGCTTGGTCTGGCTGCAAATAAATTGAAAAAAAGGTTGGCAATGCAGAATTACATCGGTTATAAGTTTAAATGTCGACATTCAACATTCGACACATCTTTTAGCTTTTTCAATTTCCAGGGGGGAACATCATGAAAAAAGCTGAACATATCACCACCACCCACGCGCCAAAGGCTATAGGGCCATATTCCCAGGGAATCATCGCGGGACAATTTCTTTTTGTGTCGGGACAGTTACCAATAGATCCCGAGAGCGGGGAAATGGTCAATGGAGACATCGCAGCCAGAGCAGAAAAGGTTTTAGAGAACGTTTCAGCAATTGTAAAGTCGGCTGGCGGGTCAATGGCCGATATTGTTAAAGTTACTCTTTTTTTGACCGATATGGCCGACTTTCAGCAAGTCAATGAGGTTTATAGTCGACATTTTCAAC
>JAHEER010000097.1 GCA_024640625.1 Desulfobulbaceae bacterium | reverse complement strand
CCCAGACGGCCAGGAAGGGAAGGCAGGCCAAATTTCGCTGAGAATTGATCCCAAAATCATTAATAATAATGAGATACCCGCCAGTGACGAATATTCACCAGAAACAATACGTATCATAAAAAGCACCTTATCAGTATTCCAGTGATACTCATATCTAAATTGAGCGAACTGTTTAAACGAGAGAGCAAGAGATTCTGCTTGGTTAAGAAAAACACATAAGGAAACGCCCCGATCAATATAATCGGTCGAGGTAATAAGGGTACCGCTGCTTCATGAAATATCGTAGAGTGAATGAGAGGCAATCTTTGCCTAATTACTCATTGCCATTGATAGGTAAGACTCAAGGTATGAAACACTTTGCGTTGTAATTCATCAGACGCGGTTGCCCTGATGACATTGGTGAGACCCGCTCGCATCTTGACAGGGCTGCACGGGTGCGGAGAATTCAGGGCCTGGGCAATTTCTTCTCTACCTAGCGACGGCGGGCCGAGACGTGCAATGTCAAGGAGTATCCTAAAAAAATGAAAACACGAAACTTAGGGAATGCGGGGACGACTGTTTCCGCGGTCGGAATAGGCGCCATGTCGTTTTCCGACTTTTACGGTCCGACGGATACGGAAAAATCGCATGCAGTATTGCGCAAGGCCCTGGACCTCGGCATCGATCATATCGATACTTCAAACGTTTATGGCGCAGGCGTGTCGGAAGAGCGCATTGGCTCGTTTCTTAAAAATCAGGGCGCCAGAAAAAATGATTTATTCAAGATCGCCACAAAAGCCGGCATCAAACGAGGTGACGACGGCCGCAAGTCTTTTGACAACAGCTTCGATCATCTCCGGTCGGAACTGGATAAGTCCCTAAAACGATTGGGTGTAGAGCAAATCGAACTATTTTACGTACACCGGCGCGATCCAGACTGGGCAATCGAAGAGGTAGCGGGCACACTGGCGGAACTCGTCAAATCGGGGAAGATCAAACAATTCGGTTTCTCCGAAATCGCGCCAACGTCACTGCAATTGGCCGCCGACATTCATCCTGTCGGCGCCGTGCAATCTGAATATTCGCTGTCTACGCGATTACCAGAATTGGGTTTGATTCAAAGAACAAGAGAACTCGGCGCCTCCTTCGTGGCGTTTAGTCCGGTTGGACGAAGCCTGCTTACAGACCATCCTCATTCTTTCGAAATATCTCAATCGATAGCATTTCTAAAGGAAAACCCCAGATTTCTCGAACCGAATTACCACCGCAACATCGCCGCCACGGACCGATTCCGCATGCTCGCCAAGGAGATGGGATACAAGACTGCTGCACTCGCCATTGCGTGGCTTTTGCATCAGGGGGAGCATATTCTGCCCATTCCCGGCACGCGATCAGTCTCTCACTTGGAAGAATTAGCGGCTGGAGCTGACCTATCGCTTAGTGAAAGTGATTTGCAGGCGATAGAGCATTGCCTGCCGATCGGCTGGGCGCATGGCGATCGCTATTCAGCAGCGCAATGGAATGGACCAGAAAGATACTGCTAACTTGATTTCTCTCTTTGATATGGCAATTATTTCGATCTAAGCTCCTATTTTATCAACCTTTTCACCTCAACACCATGTCTTTCACGCGGCCCGATTTGGGCGGCATGGAGCTGAGACCGCTTCGACCTATGCAAGCGCTTGCCCAGACGAGTTTATCCCATATTTTAGATATCTGATCCGGATCTTCACCAATCAATAATGGTGCTATCTCCTTGGCGTGAGCAGTTTGGGCATCTCCACCAATGCGCTTAACTGAACCCTAACCCATCTGCGCCCCAGAGGTGGATAGCGTTGCGAACAAGATGTCTACGTCCTTCAGAGGCGCCTGTTTCCCCTGCATTACTTTGGCGTCGCTAATTGATCTGGGAGGCGGCAGTTTAACTTTGGAAAGCTTAATTGATCTGATTCGCTCTCTCTGATCATTGATCACTGCTCTAATCCGACAGTAAAATTTTCGCGTGTACGACCAGCAGAAACAAGGCACGCATCTGCAATTTCAACAGACAATAGCGCCTAGTCCAGCAGCCATGGTATTTCATGCTCCAAAGTGATTGCCCGAATCTTGTCCCGCAATCCCTTGCCAACCGGAATACCATTTTTCCAACGCTCTTTCGCATGACGACGTTCCGGATCTCCTGCAATCATTACCGGCTGCGAGGGATCCAGCGGCCGGGTCGAGCGCAGCGTTTGGCAAAGAGTCGCCACATCGGTTCTGAAGTCATCGATATCCCTAAATATGCTGGGGTCGATAGTCATGAAAAAATGACTGATATCCTGACCATGCGGCTGCTTCATATGCATAGGCGAGGTGATCAGGGTCGAGCCCGACAGGCAGGCACTCAGAATATTTACCATTACTGCCAGCCCGTAGCCCTTGTGGTAGCTGCCTTCAGGGCTGCCGCCAAGGGGGGTCAGTGAGCCCCCCCTCTCCATCACTTCGAGCGGATCAGTACTCGGCAGGCCGTCCCTTGAAACAAGCCAGCCGTTAGGAGTCGGCAAACCTTCATTGAACTTGTTCCTTACTTTGCCAAATGCCGCAGTAGTGGTCGCCATGTCCAGCAAAAACGGTTGTCCCTCAATCCCCGGGGCGGAAAAAGAGATCGGTTCAGTTCCCATTCGGGCCTCAGTACCGCCCGCCGGTGCAACCTGGATAATAGAGGTAGTGCTTGTCACCAGACCAATGAGATCTGCCTCTGCCGCCATTTCAGTATAATATCCGCACGCCCCGAAATGGGCAGAGTTGCGAACCGACGCAATCGCCATACCTGAGATCTGGGCCTTGGATATGGCCGATTCCATTGCCAATATAGAGGTTGAATGCCCCAAGCCCGCATCACCGTCAATCAACACCGAGACCGGGGTTTCCTTGACAATCCGCGGTTCAGCCGACATGTTGATCCGGCCTTGTTTCCAGCGCTCATGGTACATGGTCATGGTGGATAGACCGTGGCTGTCGATTCCATGCAGATCCGCCCAGGCGATCACATCTGCCGTCTTTTCCGCTGTTTCTGAAGGCATCCCCCAGCCCATAAGGATTGCCTCGATCTGAGCCCGGTGATTTTGGTAGGTTGCTGCCATATGATTTCCTTGTCATGATTTAAATAAGTGCATCAAGAATTTAAGAGCGCAACAGAAAAATAATCCGCTTATCTTAACCGACCGCTGCTGCATCGGTCTAGTATCATGTAATTGTTTAGATCAATCTGAGAAAATTAAGGCCGCGTATAAGGTGCATGCAGTGACAATCTTGCGTGGAAATGATGCATCACTATGAACTGTTAACCACTTCCACCATCAAAATTTCACATAGTACCACCGCTCATCTTCGCTTTTTCGATGCGGATTGAGCTGACCTTGTACTCAGGGATTCGAGCGGTTGGATCGACAGCTTCACTGGTAAGAATGTTGGCAGGCGCTTCCCGCCAGTGAAAGGCCATGAAGGCGGTGCCCTGCGGCACTTTGTTGTCGATGCGCACCTGCACGATAATCTCGCCCCTGGGCGAGGTAACCTGCAGAAAATCATCTGCATGAACACCGACTGTCTCCGCGTCTTTCTGGTTCATGTCGATATGTCCGTGAGGTTCCAGCGTTTCAAGCACCCTTGAGCGGCGGCTCATGGTACCGGTGTGGAAATGTTCGAGCACCCGCCCGGTTGTCAGGACCAGGGGAAAGTCCAGGGACGGTGCTTCTGCAGGAGGTTTATAGGTGACCACATGGAATTTTCCTTTGCCCCGGGTAAAGTCTTTTTCATGCAGCCTGGAAGTGCCTCGGTGTCTGTTATCCCAGCACGGCCACTGCAGTCCGTCGGCCCGTTCCAGCCGCCGGTGAGAAATGCCGCGGTAGATCGGTGTGAGCTCGGCGATCTCCCTCATTATCGCGGAGCTGTCTGTATAGGACATCGCATAGCCCATTCGGGAGGAAAGCTCGGCAACGATCTGCCAATCCGCCTTTGCCGAACCTGGCGGCTCGAGGACCTGACGCACCAGCTGGATCCGTCGCTCGGTATTTGTAAAGGTGCCGCTTTTCTCGGCGAAACTGGCAGCCGGCAGCACCACGTCAGCCAGCATCGCCGTTTCAGTCAGGAAGATATCCTGGACGGCCAGAAAACGAAGCTTGGCCATGGCCTGTCGGGTGTGTCCCAGATTCGGCTCGCTCATCAGCGGGTTTTCTCCAACCACATACATGGCCTGCAGCTGCTCATGATCTGCAGCGCTTATCATATCGGTTAACGGCATACCTATCCGGCTGCTCAAATCCACTTTCCAGGCCTCGCTAAATTTGGTCTGGACTGAGGGCTCGGCAATTTTCTGATAGCCGGGATAGACGTTGGGCAGCGCTCCCATGTCGCAAGCACCCTGCACGTTGTTTTGACCGCGCAGGGGCGAGAAACCGGTACCTTTGCGGCCCATGTTCCCAGTCAGCATGAGCAGGTTGGCGATCGACTTTACATTGTCAACCCCGGTAGTGTGCTGGGTGATACCCATCCCGAAGACAATGACGCCGCGCTTCGCCGAGGCAAATATCTCGGCGGCCTGGCGGATATCGTCTAACGGTACACCGGAAATCAGTGCCGCCTTCTCCAGAGAAAAATACTCCACATTCTTTCTGAAAAGATCGAACCCTTCACAGCGTTGTGCGATGAAGCTGTCATCTTGCAATCCTGATTCCAGGATCCAACTCATCATGCCGTTGATAAGGGCGACGTCGGTGCCGGGATGATGGCTCATGTGTATGTCGGCCAGATGGGCCATCTCGGTCACGCGTGGATCGGCCACGATCAGACGGGCGCCGTTTTGGCGAATATTTCGCTTCATGTATCGGGCGATGATTGGATGACATTCCGTCGTGTTGGAGCCGATCACAAACATAACCTCGGCCTCACCAATATCTGCAATGGAGTTGCTCATCGCTCCGTCGCCGAAGGACTCGAGAGCCGCTGCGACTGTCGAGGAGTGGCACAGCCGCGCGCAATGGTCGATATTGTTGGTACCGAGCGCTGCGCGGGCGAACTTCTGGGTCAGGTAATTTTCCTCATTGGTACACTTAGCTGAGCTGAGCACACCCAGGGCCTCCGGCCCGGAGGATGTGAGTGTATTCGCGAGTCCAGCAGCAGTCATCGCCAGGGCTTCATCCCACCCAGCCGGGCGAAAGATATCCGCTGCAGCAACATTTTCCGCCAGACCTGCGGCCCGCGGCACGCCTTCCTTGCGAATCAGCGGTCGGGTAAGCCTGTCTGGGTGGTTGACGAAATCATAGCCGAATCTCCCTTTGACGCATAGACCGCCCTGGCTGACACTACTGTTGCGGTCCCCTTTTACCCTGACGATTTCTTTACCACGCACCCCGACCACGATGGGGCAGCCGACGCCGCAGAACGGACACAAGGTTCGGACCTCGCGCTGGGGGATGGTCACCTGTTTGGGCATCAGGGCGCCAGTCGGGCAGCGTTCGACACACTCCCCGCAGGACTGGCAGATGGTGTCTCCCCAGGCCTTGCCAGCAAAAGTGCTGACCCTGGACTGATAACCGCGTTGAGCAAAATCGATGGCGCCGATCCCGGCTATTTCCTTGCACACACGAACGCATTTGCCGCATAAAATGCATTTGTTGGGATCAAAATCGAAAGCCGGGTTGGAGGTGTCCACCGGTATCAGTGTTTTGCCTCGCAGCAGGCGCTCCACAGAATCCCTTTCCACACCCAGATACCCGGCTATATGCAGCAGTTCGCAATCATCGCTTTTCAGACAGGTGAGGCATTCGGCTGGATGATCGGCGATCGTCAGTTCAATTATTCCCCTGCGGATTCTGGCAATCTCCTCGTCTTCAGTGACAATCACCATGCCCTGCTCACAAGGAGTGGTACAGGATGTAGGCAGCCCCCGCATTCCCTCGATTTTGACGATACAGAGGCGGCAGGCGCCGTAAGGTTCAAGATGCGGATCATGGCACAGGGTGGGAATATAGATCCCTGCTTTCTGGGCAGCTTCCAGCACCGTCGTCCCGCGCACAACCTCTAGCTCCTGTTCGTCGATTTTTAGGTGGAGTTTTTTCACGACGATCTCCTCAATTATTTATCGACTTTGTGTCCAGTGCCCAATTTCAGTGAATCCCAATGGCCTCGAGTTTGCAGGACTGGAGACAAATACCGCATTTGCTGCATTTTGCTTGATCAATGAAATGGGGCTCTTTTCTTTCACCGACGATTGCCCCGGTGCTGCATTTTCGCCTGCATAGACCACAGCCATTGCAGAGCTGCGGATCGATTTCATAGTGGAAAAGAGGCAGGCACACCCCGGCGTCACATTTCCCGTCCGTTATGTGGCGATCAAATTCGTCTAAAAAGTATCTGAGGGTTGTCTGCACCGGGTTTGGGGCTGTCTGCCCTAACCCGCACAAAGATCCCTTCTGCACTGTTTCGCTCAGGCCCCTCAGAAGTTCAAGGTAGTCAGGCTTACCTCTGCCCTCACATATTTCCTCGAGAACTCGCAGCATCTGGTGCGTTCCCAAACGGCAGGGCAAACATTTGCCGCACGATTCGGCCTGGGTAAAACTGAGGAAATAACGGGCAACATCGACCATACAGGTGCTCTGGTCCAATACCACCATTCCGCCCGATCCCATAATGGAGCCGGCCTCTGCCAGTGATTCGTAATCGACGGTCAAGTCAAACAGGCTTGCAGGAATACAGCCCCCCGATGGACCTCCAGTCTGCACCCCTTTGATTTTTTTCCCGTTGGGAGCACCTCCTCCTATGTCGTAAACAATTTCTTTGAGAGTTGTTCCCAGCGGAACTTCGATCAGACCGGTATATCGTATTTTGCCTGCCAGCGAGAATGTCTTGGTGCCCTTGCTTTTCTTCGTACCGCTGGCGGCGTACCATTCGGCCCCGTTTTCCAGGATGGCCGATACATTGCTGAGTGTTTCCACATTGTTGATGCAGGTCGGTTTGTCCCACAGGCCAGACTGAGCCGGATAGGGAGGTTTGGGGGTCGGCAGGCCCCGACTGCCCTGCACCGAAGCCATCAGGGCCGTTTCCTCCCCGCAGACGAAGGCTCCGGCGCCTTCCTGGATATGGACGTTAAAGTCGAATTTGCTGCCCAAAACGCTTTTTCCGAGTAGATTACAGCGCTGCATTTGCTCCAGGGCCTTTTCCAGCCGTGCAATTGCCAGCGGGTATTCGGCCCGTACATATATAAATCCTTCTGCAGCACCGATGGCGTGGGCCGCAATGAGCATTCCTTCGAGAACCGAATGCGGGTCTCCTTCCAGCAAGGCCCGATCCATGAAAGCGCCGGGATCTCCCTCGTCTGCATTACAGACGATATACTTGGCTTCGGCCTTTTCTTTAAGGGTCAGCTCCCACTTCAGGCCGGTTGGAAATCCCGCCCCTCCCCTTCCTCTAAGACCGGCCTTGCGGATCACCTCGGCAACTTCCGCACCATCCATTTGCAAGGCTCGGCTGAGGCCTTGATAGCCGCCTCTGGCGATATAATGGAGGATATTGGATGGATCGATCAATCCGCAATTGCGCAAGGCAATGCGGCATTGTGTGCGCATCATCGGATGATCTTGCAGGCGCGGAATACCGTTTCTTGATTGCTCTCCCAGTGTACAAATGCTCAACTCCAGGCAGAGATCACCGTCAAGCAGAAAACGGGTGATAATGTCGGCCGCCTTTGCCGAGGTCAGGTTACCGTAGAGAATTGGCGGATGGCCCCGTTTGCGGAGGGTCATCAGGGGCTCCAGATAGCACATGCCGATACAGCCTACCTCCATGGTTCTGGCCATCACCTGGATCTTTTTCAGCGTTTTTCGAACACTCTCCATGACCTTGTCTGCCCCCGACGCTCTGCCGCAGGTCCCGGTGCCTATCTGAATAAGAGGTTGGGGAGGGTTTTCCAGCCACTGCCACTCTCGTTCAGCTTGTGTTTTGAGGTCCGCGAAATCCATATCTCTACCTTGTCCTCATCACCGTGGCTCAAATTTTGGGTCGTTTAGGGCCAGGTCTTTCATAACTTTACCAACCTTGTCCGGATCCATATCGGCGCTGACCTTGTCGTCGACAACCACCACTGGGGCTATGGCACATGAGCCGAAGCAGGCGACCGTCTCGAGTGTGAACATACGGTCCTTGCTGGTCTGGCCGGGTGAGAGCTTATAGCGATGTTCAATTTCATGAAGGATTTTGTCGGCTCCCTTTACATGGCAGGCTGTGCCTCGACATACTTTCACCACGTGGCGGCCAACCGGAGACAGCCGGAAGCGCTCGTAGAAGGTCGCTATTCCATACACGGCAGCCTCCGGCATCCGGGTGAAATCAGCTACCTGCTGGAGTGCCTCGATCGGGATATAGCCAACTGCGTTCTGCACCATCTGCAAAATGGTAATTACCTCCTGTTGTCGACCGGTGAAGCGTTGTCGAATTTGCTGCAGCACTTCCGTCAATCTAAGAGAATCCTCGGGGAGCGGTTCAAGCGGGGTCGCTGCTGCGTCAGCTGCCATAAACTCTTTTGTCACCAGGGCACCCTTGACCGCCGAGAGAAACTCGTCCTCGGTGAAGGGCTTGGATAAATAGTCGGAGGCCCCTAATTTCATTGCCTCCACGGCGGTAGTGACGGTTGAATAACCTGTTATGACAAGCACTTCTGTGTCAGGGCGACGCCTTTTCACCTGCTTGATCACTTCCATGCCATCGATATCCGGCAGCCGCAGATCGGCGATTAGTAGATCAAACATCTTCTGGTTGAAGGTGTCCAAGGCACTGCGGCCGGTCATCGCCAGGTCAACGTTATAGCCTTCTTCACTCAAAACCATCCCCAAACCCTTGGCCACGCTCACTTCATCTTCCATTATAAGAACCTGCGGCCAGGTTGGATCCAGGAGATCATGCGCTTCTTGAATCTGCATATGCGGCCTCCGCGTGTATCTCGATACTTTACAGTGCGCTGCCGGAACGCTGCCGCAGACCAAGATGACCTGCGGCAGATAGCGGTTTTCGGTAGGGCTACCAGGCCTCTCTCTGCAGACGTTTGTTGACGAAAATCATCTGTTCGTCTGTCAGTCGTCCGACATTCTTTCTGAGCCAGTTCAAGTCGCCTGAAGTGATGGCAGCTCTGGCCTCCCAGGAGAGATCGTATGCCCGGAGGGCAGTCGAATCACCTTCCAGCAGATTCCTGGCAAACTCGACGTCCCGGTTGGTACGTTCCAAGACCCGCAACACTTCCTGCTTTTGAATCAAGTTTTCCGCTGCCGGCTCAACTGATCTTTCGGCCTTTTCCTGAGATGCTATTTTTTCTCTGCTCAGGGCGTTGCCGATAGCGACTTTTATTTCACTTTCGGTAAACGGCTTGGGAAGGTAGTCCGCCACCCCAATCTTCATGGCGTCAACCGCCGATGAAACTGAAGAGTAACCGGTAATAACTACGACCTCGGTTTCAGGTTTACGCTCCTTGACGATCTTGATAATTTCAAGACCGTCGCTGTCCGGCAGACGCAGATCGGCGACGACCAGATCAAAACTGCTTTTCTCGAAGGTTTCCAGAGCTCCGGCCCCGGTATATGCCAGGTCGACATCATAGCCTTCTTCCTCAAGCACCATTTCAAGACCTCTGGCCACGCTTTCTTCGTCTTCCATGACGAGAATATGAGGCGGAGCATGGGCTGTCGCATGATTTGCGTGGTACGTTGTCATGGTTGTACCTCCTGCATTTCGCCTGTTTCTGAAGGCTGGGACCTGCGGCGACTGATTTTCAGCCGACTGCCCCAGCCGCTCAACTGCGATCGTCCTTGCCCTCTATCAAGCAACACCCATGCCGTTTCATCTATCTTTACGGGCACTCTATTGTTTTTTAATAAAGCTAATTATTACGATCCCTTAAGAGATTTTTTGACGGCTTATTTTGAGACACGAATGAGGAAGGGGGTATAAAATTTCATACGGTTGAGTCAGTATTTTCTACTTAACGTAAAGTAATTCAGTACGATATGGGCGTATGAAAAAATATACGGCGGCGTATAGGAACTGGTGCGCTTGAAAATTGAGGGGCAGGAGAAGGGCAGGACAGCAGGAACAAAGAACAGAGATCAATCTTAGGATCATAATTTTAGAGATTATCTGCTGACAGACCGTGTCTCTTCAGCAGTGCGGAGAAGTTGGATCTTTGCATACCGACCTTCTGGGCGGCATGGGTGATATTGCCCTGACATTCAGTTAAGGCTTTTACTAGAAATTTCTCTTCCATCTGGCCGAATATGTTTTCCAGCAAATGCTTCTTTACCGATTTAAGCTCTTCCCATGTCTCCGGAACTTTATTCGGTGCAGAGGGGTCAGATCTACCATCAATTTGGATATGGGGCGTGAGAATATCTCTGTTCAGGAAGCCGTGATCCGTCATTATTACCAGCCTCTCAACCGTGTTTCTCAACTGGCGAACATTTCCCGGCCAGGAATGATTCATGAGCAGGACCAGGGCATCGTCAGAAAAACCTTCAATACGTTTACCGGTTTCCTTGCAGAAAAGGCGCAGGAAATGATAGGCCAGCCGAGGGATGTCTTCCTTTCTTTCCCTGAGCGGAGGTATACGGATGGGGAAAACGTTTAAACGGTAATAAAGGTCTTCCCGGAAGGATCCTTCGGCAACCAGTTTGGCAAGGTCTCTGTTCGTGGCCGCAATTATTCTTACATCTGTTTTTACGGTATGGCTATCGCCAACCGGCTTATATTCGCCTGACTCCATAACCCGAAGCAGCTTACTCTGAATCTCCAGATTCAAGTTGGACAATTCGTCCAGAAAAAGGGTACCGTGATTGGCGACATTGAAAATTCCTTTCTTATCGTGAGTTGCGTCGGTAAACGCCCCTTTTACATGGCCGAACAACTCACTCTCAAGAAGACTCGAGGACAGCGTACTGCAGTCTAGAGTCACGTATCTGTTGGCAGCCCGGGAGCTCTGCACATGAATGGCGCCCGCAAACAGTTCCTTGCCGGTACCACTTTCCCCGGTGATAAGTACCGTGCTGTCCGTTGCGGCAACCCTTTTGATGCGTTCGAAGATCTCGAGAATGGCCGGATCCTCGCCAACGATGTTGTTGAAATCAAAGCGTTCGAAAAGCTGTTTTCGCAACAGGATATTTTCATCTCTGAGGCGTTTATCTTCGATCGCCTTCGTTACAGCCAAGACGATTTCATCTTCGGTGAAGGGTTTGGCCAGGTAGTCGAAAGCTCCGCCCTTCATGGCCTCAACGGCATTTTGAACCGTTGAGTAGCCAGTCATTACAATTACCTGGGTCTGCGGTTTTTTCTCGCGCAGGCTGGCTAGAATTTTCATCCCGTCAATATCGGGCAGCCGTATATCCAGAAGTACGATATCGTACTGACCGGCCAATGCCTCGCGCAGGCCGTCCTTCCCCTTGGTCCGGCTTGATACAGAATAATTATGTTCTCCGAGGATCAGACTACAGCCCTTGCAGATTGAAGCCTCATCGTCAATAACAAGGATATTGGGCTGATTGATTGACATCATTTTTTGACCGAGGCTCGTTCAACGGTACCATGCGTTTCCTTGATTTTTTGCTGGGTAATAGGGATCTTGACAATAAACCGGGTTCCTTTTCCCGGTCGGCTCTGCACGCTGATGTTTCCCTGATGGTTGCGGACAATGCCGTAGCTGACCGAGAGGCCCAGACCGGTACCGTTGGGCTTGGTAGAGAAGAAGGGCTCGAATATTTTGGATTGCTCCTTCCTGCCGATTCCTGGTCCGTTATCTGCCACCTCGATACTTACGCAGGATTCCCCGTCGCTCAAACAGCTCTTGATCTGAACGGTTCCCTCCTCCGGGACGGCCTGCACCGCGTTAAGGAGCAAATTGACGAAGACTTGTTCAATCTGGCTGCCGTCAGCCATGACATCGGGCAAATCAGGGGCCAGGCTTTTGTCCACTTCAATTCGCTTGAGAAGAAACTCATTTTCTAGTATATTCAATGTCTTACCGATAGTTTCATTAATATCTGTCGGGGCCTTGGCTGGTTCGCTACCTTTGGAAAATTCAAGAAGCTCCTGGATAATCTTTCGACAGCGAATGGTTTCATCTATGATGATCTGCAGTCCCTCTTCCAAGGCGTCTCCCTTGGGGACCTTTTTAATCATGTTCGAGCTGTACAAGAGTACACCCGCCAACGGATTGTTGATCTCATGGGCAATGCCTGCTGCCATCCGGCCTAGGGCTGTGAGTTTTTCCGTCTGGGTCGCCAACTCGTGATATTTGAATTCATAGGTGTCAATCAGTCGTGCTTTGCCCAACGCACAGGAGCACTGCTCAGCAATGGCGATTATCCAATCGAGTTCAATCTCTGAGAAATGACGCATCTCGGCAAAATA